>RFHL01001197.1 GCA_003696875.1 Bacteroidota bacterium
GTTGGGGTAGGGGCCGCCGGGCGTGGTGCCGTAGCGGAAGTTAATGGTGGTGGCCAGGTTGTTGTCGTCGACGGTGCCATTGAGCACCGCGCCGGTAGCCGTGATGCCGCTGGCGGCATCGGTGGTGGCGGCAGGTGCCGCCTGCAGAACGACCTCCAGGTCGACGCCATTGTCGCTGCCGATGGTCACCGGGTCGCTGCCCACCACCCGGATGCGGTAACCGGTGCCGCTGGGGGTACCGGCGGGGATGGTCGCCCCCACGACGCCCGGCGTCGTGCCGGGCTGGCTGCCGATATCGGTGGGCGAGGCAAAGCTGCCCGAGGCATCAGAGAGTTGGGCGGTAAAGACGTTGCTCCCGTCAAAAACGCCTGAGAGCGAGAAAGGAACGGTCACGGCGGCGCCAGCGCCAGCGGTGACGTTGAAGGGGGAGCCGATGATGGTCCCGGTGGTGATGGTGTTTGCAGAAGCAGTCGTGCCCGTTACTTCTATATTGTCAAATGCAATGTCTTCATCTCCCGCGTCTAAATTGGACATCAGCACTTGTATATCCAGGGTGCTTCCACCGCCAGATATGGCGGCCGAATACTGGGTAAAAGCGTCAGTGATCGCGGCGCCATCGCCAATACCGTCAAAATCCGTATCCAAAGCCGGCTCGGTATTGGTCCCCCCTACGGCCTCTACGGCCAATACATTGGTCCAGGTTCCCCCATCAATCCTGTACTGAAAAATCACCGAGGTGTTGTCATCCCAGTCCTGGTTGGAACCGTCATCGTCCTCGGCCAAATAAACAGCAAAGCCCAGACTGGTCAGGCCGCTGATGTTGATCCCCGTAATGGTCAGGGTTTCGGTTGCTCCTCCAGCCGTCGGAGCAGCATCGACATCTTGTGCCGCGAAAAAGGAACTCCCTTGAATATTGAAGAATGTAGCGGAGATATCGCTGCCATCGGTGCGAAGGAAATAATCTCCGCCATTGTCCGTGGACTCTCCGATGGAGGTGGTGTATCCTCCCGCCGATTCAAAATCGAGCAAAAAAACCGTCTGCCCCCACCCCATCTGCCAACTGCCGATGAGCAGGAGATGGACCAGCGACCACAGAAAAAAGCGTACAGCGTGTTTCATTGATACAATCATTTAATAAAGCAATATTCCAAAAGAGCACAGGCAGCAGGCTCCAGACAGGAGCTGCTGAGATTGGGTTGCGAAAACGCAGAAGCATGCGGGAAAAGCCTGCCCAAAAATAGCGGCGAAAGGGCCAAAAACCTAACATGCCATATTAAGGATTTGTAACCCCAGCACGAGCGTCGGGCTATACCATATTAGCGTCTAAACATTTATTCGGCTCTCTAAAAATTTTCCTCCAACCGGCCTGAAACCCTCATTCCCTGCGGTTAGGGGCTTTCCCTTTATCCTTTCCCTCATTTCGCTCAACCTAATATCACGACCCCCGGTCAAAAATACTTTGCTCCGACAGATCGCATTTATTACTTTTAGTTCAAAACCTTACAACATACGAAATACCCATCTACACAACCATCCGCATATCCCCTGGCTTCTAACCCCTTCTTCATGCCACACGTGCTACGTATTCTCTCGTTTTTCGTCCTGATGAGCATTTCCCTCAGCCTGACGGCCCAGCAGGTAGCCCCACACCCAGGGCCGCCTGCCCATTTACATGTTTCACCCTTCCAGCGTAGCGAAGAAGCCCGGCAGGCGCAAACGCCTACGCCTATGGCCGCCCCCTCAGCCTTTGCCGGGCAGGAGGTCACCCGCTGCTATACCACCGAGGCAGACGCGGCCCTCCGAGCCCAGCATCCCCAGCTGGGCAGCCTCGACGACTTCGAGGCCTGGATGGCCCGGACCGCCGCCACCCTGCCCGGCAACCGGGCCGTGGTTACCCTGCCGGTGGTGGTGCACATCCTCCACGACGGCAGCGCCGTCGGGAGTGGCTACAACCTCGACGCCGCCCGCATCAACTCCCAGATCGATGTGCTCAACGAGGACTTTCGTCGCCTCAATGCCGACGCCGCCAACACCCCGGCCGACTTCGCCGGGGTGGCCGCCGATGCCGAGGTGGAGTTTTGTATGGCCCTGCTGGATCCCAGCGACGCCCTGATGGCCGAGCCGGGGATCAACCGCATCAACAAGGTCGCCGCCGGCTGGGGCAGCGGCGCGATCTCTGACGCCCTCGTCGAGAACACCATCAAAGCGGCGACCCAATGGGACCCGAATCAGTACTTCAATATCTGGGTGGTCCCCATCAGCGGGGGTATCCTGGGCTATGCCCAGTTTCCGACCGGCTCGGGCCTCTCGGGCCTCGGCGGCGGGGCCACCGCCGCCAGCACGGATGGGGTAGTAATCACCACCGAGGCTTTTGGCCGCACCAATAACCCCAACGCCCCCTACAATCTGGGCCGCACCGCCACCCATGAGGTCGGCCACTGGCTGGGCCTGCGCCACATCTGGGGCGATGGCAATTGTACCATAGATGACTATTGTGGGGATACGCCCACGGCCAGTGGGCCCAACTATACCGGGAGCCCCTGCTCCTACCCCGGCCCCAACAGCTGTAATTCCGGTGCGGGAGACCTGCCAGATATGTTTCAGAACTATATGGACTACAGCGATGATGGTTGTATGAACCTTTTCACAGCCGACCAGAAGACCCGTATGGTCACGGTCCTCGCCAATAGCCCACGCCGACTGAGCCTGACCACCTCGGACCGCTGCGCGGCCCCCGGTCCATATATTTCCTTTGGCACCCCCGGTACGGCCGACGAGGGCAGCACCACGGGCACGGCCTGTGATCGCTATCAGGATGTGACCATCCCGGTCAATATGCTCACAGCGCCCACGACGGGCCCCGCCAACATAAGCGTGAGTGTGGCGGGCGGCACCGCCACCCTGGGGGCGGACTTCTCCTTTCCGGCCGGAACTACCCTGGCCTTTCCCGCCGGGAGCTCCGCCGCACAAAACCTGAGCCTGCGCATCCTCGACGATGCCATCGTCGAAGGGACGGAAACCCTCATCCTCTCGCTCACGATCACCAACCCCGGCGGCACCGATGCCGTGCTTTCTCCTAGCTATACAGACCTGAATCTGAGTATCCTTGACGACGACCGTACGGCTCAGGATGCCCTCGCCATCACCCTACTGGACGAGGATTTTGAGGGTACGGTGAGCGGCTGGGCCAGCGGGGTTTTCAATGTCAGCAGTACCAATACCTGGACCATCAACAACAGCGATCCGATCAACGGCAGCGTGGGCGCCCATGTAGCCATCAATGGTAGCGGTGCCCCGGCCTACAACAATACCACCTCCCACTCCTTCCTGCGCAGCCCGCTTATTGATGCGAGCAGTGTCAGTGGGAGCCTGGAATTATCCTTTCTCTTTGAGGTCGTAGGAGAAACATTCTTTGGCACCGCTTATGACTATGGCCAGCTGCTTTACTCGCTGGATGGCACCAACTATTTTGTCTTTATCGACGAAATTCAGGGGTATTCTCCCGGTCCTTTTTCTGCCACAGTAAATTTGCCAGCCGCCGTAGAAAGCCAATCTTTTTACTTGGCTTTTGGCTGGGTAAACGATGGCGGTGTGGTCAACAACCCACCCTTTACCATCGACGATGTGGTCGTACGCCGTCCCGGAGTCGCCGTATCCGAGACCCTCAATGCCTCTCGGGAAGAGTACCTTGGCCCCAATACCACCGCCTTTTTCTACGATGAAAGCACCGGAGAGCTCATCTGCCAGATCGAGAACCTGAGCGCCTACGACTATGGCTGTACCCAGGTCACCATTGACCGGGCGGGCAATGGGGCCACGGCCTTCTGGAACGATGGCAGCCAGACCAATGCCTATGATCTGGCCGACAAGACCGTGCGGGTCTTGCCCGAGTTTAACAGCCCGGGTCCGGGCGACACCTACCGTATTACGCTCTACTATACTGGAAATGAGGCGAATGGCTGGTCGACCGTAACCACCCGCAGCTGGACCGATGTCCAGCTCGTAAAGTCTCCCGGCGCCATCGGCAATGTCAACCCCGGCGTTCCCTACCCCGATGGCAACATCCTGATCGACAGCATCACCGGAAATGGCAATATCGGAGATGTGTACACCCTCAGTGGGACCTTTGGAGGGGGCTTTTCCGGATTTGGGGCGGGCAAGCCGGGGCCACCGCCTGCCACCTTCCCCATCGAATACCTGAGCTTCGAGGCCGTGGCCCAGGACCGCGACGCGGCCCTCTCCTGGGCGTTTGCCACCGATCAGGACGTAGACCGCTTTGTAGTCGAGCGCTCTGTGGACGGCACACATTTCGAAGCCGGGGGCGAAATCCGGCCCGAACCCGGCCTGCACGACGGGCAATTTCACTTCCGGGATCCGCACATCGCCCAGTATCAGCAGCCTGTCCTCTACTACCGGGTGCGAGGCATCGATGTCTCGGGCCAGCACTACCTCACGGAGGTACGGAGCCTTCCGGTCTCCTTTGCCGACTTCCGGGCGGAGGCCTATCCGACGCCCTTTGCCCGCTACCTGACGATCGATATAGAGGTGTCCGAAGCCCAACCCGTGACCGCCGAGCTATACGACCTCACCGGTCGCCTGCTGCGGGAGACCCGCCTTTCGCTCACTCAGGGCCTACATCCCTATACCTGGGATCTGGGAGACCTGAGCACCGGCACCTACATGCTGCGCCTGTCCACCGCCCAGGCGGGCATAAGCCAGCGCATCCTCAAGGAATAAGGCCGCTTGACGGCTCATCCTATCGCCCCGGGCCAGGCCCGGGGCGATTTTTTTTGCGCCCGCATTACGTTTTCCCCGATCGGTGATACAGAGAGGTGTTCGTATTCATCTCTAACCTATATCCCATGCAACGCTTCCTCTTCTTCTGTCTTGTCTTACTCGGCGGCGCCAGCCTCCACGCCCAGCAAATTGCGGGCACCTACACCATGACCTTTGACCGGGGCACTCAGGTCTTTACCGATCGGACCCCGGTCAATGAGACCTTTTCCGGCACAGCCACCATGACCATCACCCAAAACGGCGACGAAGTCACCGTGACCGTAGGCAACTATGGCGGGGAGTGGAGCACCCACCGGCAGAGCGGCCGCGTCGGCAACAACCGCCTCGTCACGGGTCTTGCCTCCGGTGATAAATCCATGTACCTGATTACCGCCCGGGTCGAAGGCAGCGTCATCAAGGGAGAGTTTCTCTACCTGCGCTATGGGGATGGAAACTCCGGCATCGTACCGGGATGGACGCGGGTACGCTTTACGGCTCAGTAAGGACCGTCTCCCCAAAAAATATCCCCGGCTCTGACCCAGAGTCGGGGCTTTTTTATCCCAAATCCAGCGGCTGAGCGGGCACCCCCACATAGGTACGCCTCCCCGGGAGATCCCGGGTCACGACCGCCCCCGCCCCTAAAACTGTCTGCGGGCCTAGCTGCCGCCCCGGCAAGACCACGGCTCCGGTGCCAAGATCTGATTCCGCCCCTACCTGCA
>RFHL01001198.1 GCA_003696875.1 Bacteroidota bacterium
CGGGCCCTCAAAGATGGAAAAATGAGGGGATTTCTGAAAACCGGGAAGAGGAGGGCGTGTCCCCCCGCCGGGCACAGGGCCCGGCGGGGGTCGGGCTGCTCCGGGCTTCGGTCCTCCCCTGCGGTCCGGACTACCCCTACGCATCCCTCACGCCCCTGCAAGCCATCGCCGCAGGTTTCCCGGGCCTTTTTCGTCCAGAATCCCCGGCCCAAAAGGTTTGAATTGTGGGGGGGGGATCGTATTTTTGGCGGTTGAATGAGATGCTTTCGACATAAATACCTATAGCATGAAGCTCCACGAATATCAGGCCAAAGAACTGATCAAAAGTTTTGGTGTACCCATTCAGGAAGGCACCGCCGTCAGCACCGTAGAGGAGGCCCTCGAGGCCGCCAAAACCCTCTACGAAGGCGGCCCCGATGGCAACTTCTTCGTCGTGAAAGCCCAGATTCACGCCGGAGGCCGTGGCAAGGGGACCATCAAGGAGACCGGCTCTCACGGAGTCGTGGTCGTCAAGGGCCTCGATGGCGTGGAAAAAGCCGCCAAGGATATCCTCGGCGGGACTCTCGTCACCGTTCAAAACGAGGCTACGGGTGGCTCTACCGTACGCAAGATCCTCATCGCTCAGGACATGTACTATCCCGGTCCCAGCGACCGCAAGGAGTACTACATCAGCATCATGCTGGACCGGGAAACCGGTCGCGATGTCATCATCGCTTCCTCCGAGGGAGGAATGAACATCGAGGAAGTCGCGGAGAAAACTCCCGAAAAGATCGTTAAGGAGTGGGTTGATCCTGCCGTTGGCCTGCAAAGCTTCCAGGTACGCAAGATCGCTTTTGGGCTCGGTTTCACCGGAGCAGCTTTCAAGAATGCCACCAAGTTTATCGCCAACCTCTACAAGGCCTACAAAGGCCTGGATGCCGACATGCTGGAGATCAACCCCATGTTCAAGTCGGCCGACGACAAGGTGCTGGCTGTTGACTGTAAGATGTCCATCGACTCCAATGCCCTCTACCGGCACAAGGACGTCGCCGCTATGCGCGACATCACCGAGGAGGATCCCCTCGAAGTAGAGGCTTCTGAGCACCACCTCAACTACATCAAGCTGGACGGCAACGTCGGCTGTATGGTCAATGGGGCCGGCCTCGCCATGGCTACCATGGACATGATCAAGCTCTCCGGCGGTGAGCCCGCCAACTTCCTCGACGTCGGTGGCAATGCCAGCGCCGAAACCGTGGAAGAAGGCTTCCGCATCATCCTCAAGGATCCGCACGTCAAGGCCATCCTGGTCAACATCTTTGGCGGCATCGTCCGTTGTGACCGCGTCGCCAATGGGGTCGTGGAGGCCTACAAAAACATCGGTGAGATCAAGGTACCCATCATCGTGCGCCTCCAGGGCACCAATGCCGAGGAAGCCGCCAAGATCATCGACGAGTCCGGGCTGAAGGTGGTTTCTGCCATCACCCTCGAAGATGCGGCTGCCAAGGTGAAGGGAGCCCTGGCCTAAGGCCTGAGGACCTCATTCATACGATATGCTCTTTTCTGTGAGGTGCGCCCCTGGCGCACCTCATTCTTTTTGGGCGAGCGCGTCCCATGAGGAGATAAGCAATTTTGACTTTTTTCCAACGAGGGAGACTCTAGTCATTGGAAGCTGGAGAAAAAAAGGATAACCTACCGGTTAACCCGGGATGCTGGTCCAGGCGGACCGGAATAGATACGGGGTCTTTATGGGCCAGCCAGTGTGTTTCACCTTCAAGTAAAACACCATGCGTACCTATTCCTATCCTGACCGAAGTCCCCTCCTGGATCGACTGTGGCTGCTCCAGGATCGGCACGGCTATTTGCCGGAAGCGGCGCGGCAAAGCCTCGCCCAGGAGATGGGCCTTTCGGTAACAGCCCTCGACGGAGTGGTTTCCTTTTACCATTTCTTTCACCTGGAGCCGGCCGGGAAACATCAGATCTATCTGGACAACAGCATCCTGGCTGAGCAGCGGGGGCTGGGCGCGATTCGGCAAGCTTTGCAGGCCGCCACAGGCGCACCAATCGGCGGGGTAGATCCCAGCGGGACCTTTGGGCTGTATGAGACCTCCTGCATCGGCCTGTCGGATCAGGAGCCTGCCATGCTGGTGGATTTTCAGCCCTTTACCCACCTGACGCCTGAGCGGGTACATGAGGTGATGGCCGCCCTGAAAAACGGCATCCCGGCGGTCAAACTGGCTGATCATCCCCGATCCCACCTTCGCCATACGCCATCCCCGTCCCGGACCGTATTTTTCAGACCCTATCGGCCCGGATCTATCCTGGCCCGGATGCGGCACATGAGCCCGGAAGAGGTGCTTTCAGAGATGGAGGCTTCTGGCTTGCCGGGCTTGGGCGGGGCCTTTTTTCCGGTAGGTCGCAAATGGCGCCTCTGCCGGGAGCAGCCTGCTCCCCGGCGCTACCTCATCGCCAATGCCGATGAGGGCGAACCCGGAACCTACAAGGACCGGGTCCTCATGCAGCGCCTGCCCGGCCTGCTGCTGGAAGGGATGATTCTCGGCGGCTACGCCGCCGGGGCACAGGAAGGGATCCTCTATCTGCGCGCCGAGTATCGCTATCTGCAGGCCGGCTTACAGCGCCTGATCGACGACTTTTACCGGCAGGGCTGGCTAGGCCATCAGGCCGCAGGGATTGCGGGCTTTGACTTTGATATTCGCATCCAGCTCGGGGCTGGTGCCTACGTATGCGGGGGCGAGACCGCCCTCATCGAGTCGCTGGAGGGCAAGCGGGGCGAGCCCCGCAGCCGCCGCTATTATCCCGTCGTGCGTGGCTATCACAATGCCCCCACCGTGGTCAACAATGTCGAGAGCCTCGTGGCGGCCGCCCGGATCATCGAGCTGGGCGCGGACTGGTTTCGCAGCATCGGGACACCCGATACCCCCGGTACCAAGCTCATGAGCGTCGCCGGTGATTGCGCCCGGCCCGGGATCTATGAGGTTCCCTGGGGGACGAGCGTACAGGAGCTACTCAACCTCTGTGAAGCGGCAGACACCCAAATGGTCCAGGTCAGTGGGCCGGCCGGGACCAGTCTGGGACCCAAGGCCTGGGGCCGCATCTTTAGCGTAAAAGATGTGCGGGCCGGGGGTTCAGTGATGATCTTTGATCATCGGCGAGACCTCCTGCAGATTCTGCTCAACTATGCCGCATTTTTCCGGCTGGAAAGTTGCGGCCTCTGCACGCCCTGCCGGGCGGGGACCTATCTCATCCAGCGCAAGCTCCATCATCTGGCCCGGGGGCAGGGCAGCGACCGAGACCTCGCCGACCTGACTACCTGGGGAGACATCATGCAGGCCGGGAGCCGCTGCGGCCTGGGGCAAACCGCCGCCAACAGTGTACGGGACATGCTGGAGCAATTTCCCGACTACTTTGCCAGTAGGCTGGCGCCCCAGACCTCCTACCCGGGATTTGACCTGACCACCGCCCGCCGGGCCTATGACGAACTAATCCGGTAACCATGGCACAGGAACCCCAACCCCATATCAGCTTACGGATCGACGGACAAGCCTGCTCGGTACCCGAAGGCACGTCCCTGATCGAGGCGATTCGCGCTCTGGGCATTGAGCTGCCCTCCCTGTGCTACTTCCCCGGCATAGACCCTCCGTTGGGAACTTGCCGGGTGTGTATGGTCGAGGTCAATGGCCGCCCGACGGCGGCCTGCACCGCCCTGGCC
>RFHL01001199.1 GCA_003696875.1 Bacteroidota bacterium
ATGTTCATATCCTTCATCAGCTGCACATCGGCCACACTGATGGCCGGACTCAGGCAGCGGCCCGACTCGGGCCAGAAGCTGTGCCGGTTGGCGCCCTTGAGCATCACCTTGACCCCATTGACATATAGACCGTCCCGCTCGCGGAGTTCGACGGTGCGAAACCCAAAGGTCTCCACCCGCTGATGCAGGACCTCATCCCCGGCCAGAAGCCGGACCCGGGCCCGATAGCGGTGCGGAAACTCGGGCGACCAGGAATTGACCCCTTCAAATTGCCCGGAAACGGTTATCGTGGTATCACCCGGACTACGACTCCCCCGCAGCACCGGCCCTGCGGCCTCCCCATCCAGGGTCTCGACCTGCACCTCCAGCGCGCTGGCCTCCCCAAAATGCTGGCCATGCGCCAGCAGGCGGAAAGCCCCGCCGTGCCGCGCATCAATCGCGGTCCATTCGATATGGGCCGGTGGCGATACCGCCAGATATACCGGCCGGTAGATGCCTCCGAAGAGCCAATAATCGGCTTCGCGCTCGGCGGTATTGACCGAGGCATTGGCCGACCAGTTGCGCACGGTCACTTCCAGCCGGTTGCGACGGCCGTAGCGCAGCAAATCGGAGATATCATAGGCAAAGCGGTAGAATGAGCCCTGATGGATGGGGCCAGCAGATTTGCCATTGACCCGGACCTCGGTGTCGGTCATAACGCCCTCAAACACAAGGCGTATCACCTGCCCCCGCCAACTGCGGGGCACTTCAAAGGTATGTCGATACTGGCCCGTTTCGTCTGAGGGGGTCTGCTTAACGGGCCAATTGCGACCATAGTTATAGACGCCAAAGCCTTCCAGCTCCCAGTTGCTGGGGACGGGTATAGTAGTCCATTCCCCACTGTTCATCCCTTTGTCGATCAAAAAATCCCAGTTGACGGTGTGATCCTTGTCCGTACCCGACAGATAGACCCGCTCGGTGAGCTGGGCCAGCAGGATAACCGGCGACAGGCAAGTGGCCAGCGCCAAAAACAGCATAATACGCATTCGCATAGGAAGAGGCTTAGGAGATCCAGGAGAAAAGGGGAAGATACGCATCGCGCGATTTCCAGGCTACTGTCCACAAGACTGAGGCTGTACGAGCCTTCCCTGACAAGCCCAAGAGGCTTGCCAAGAAGACTCATATCCCTAAAATGGGAACGATCTGGCCAGGGAAGTAGGCTTAAAGAAGTAGGCTTCCAATCATCACCAACATCATAAAACAAGAAAGAGCAGCGAATGCTGCTCATTGATTGTGCGGTAGGTACTGGCCGACATTGTGTATTCCTGCCTAGATACGGGAAATCGCCGACAGCGTTTGCGCCCGGCGAAGGGAACTCGTAAGCGGTACCAATTGACTAGGCGACGGCCTCAGGCCCCTGAAGGGAAGAACATCGCCGTATGCCCTTGGTTGCCGGTGCGCTCCTGCCACTGCATGATCAGTTCAAAGGTGTGGTTGGACTTGACGTAGTCCATGTAGCCCTCTACGCCCCGTAAACCAATGAGGGCGTTCAGGGTCATTTTCTCCTCGGCGGTAGGCTGTGGCGGCAAAAAGGCCTCCAGGTCGTCAATGTCGTAGAGGCGGACCAGCGTCTCGAAGTCGGAAATGCCGTAGGTCTCAGCAAAAGCCCGGTAGCGGTCCAGGCGGTGCTTTTCAAGCTCAAAGGGGTGCATAGGAAACAGGTATTTCTCATAATACCGGCGGGCGCAGGGATTGTTTGAATCCTCCACATTTCCCCCCTTTGGGGCGAAAAATCCCGGCCAATGTCCAGCATGGCCTGACCCTGTTCCTATTTCTGCCCCAATCCCTGCTCAACCACCTCCGCAAAGGTCGGCAGTTCCCTGAGCGAAGCCAGATCCGGATCACTCTGCAGGCGCTCTTCATCATCGTAGCCCAGCGCCAGGGCCTTCCTCAGCCAATCCAGACCTGCGGTATGCCTGCCCAGGCGGGCAGAGATGCAGGCAGCGTTGTAGGCAAAAATGGGATTGTCGGGTACTCTCTCGTGAAGCTCCGTTTCCAGCGCAAGCGCTTTTTCATAGTGGCCCAGTTGATAAAACAGCTGGGCGGCAAAGGCCAGTTCGTCTTCGGGCTGCTCTCTCAGTTCGCGCACCCTTTCCAGAAAGGCATCCATCTCCGCAAAGCGCCCCGCATTGACCAGGAGCTGCAGGTAAATCTGGGCCACCCCCGGCCGGGGGTTGAGGGCATATGCCCGCTGCGCGTAGGCCATCGCTTCCTCGTTCTGATCGTCCTGCAGGAGCAGGGCGAGCTTGAGCTCCGGGATATGCTGGTGGTATCCGGGATACGTCTCCGCAAAACCGCGGGCGGCTTCCAGGTTGTTTTGCTGCAGATAAATATTGCCAATGATCTGCATGGCCCAGCCTTGCAGGTCGCGGTTTGAGGTTTGTTTGAGCAGGTTCAGGGCCTCCTTGAGGGCATCTTCGTTCTTGCCCTTCATGAGATGCTCCCGGATGCGATCGGTCGGATCCAGGGTGGAACTCATGACTTCCTTGCCACTCGCCATGCGCATCTGCTGGTAGTTGGTGCTGAGGAGCATCGCCACCAGCATAGAGTTCCACCACTGCTCATTGAGCAGGGTATAGGCAAGGAGGGCGGCCCCGAGGATCATCCCGACCCAGGCGGCGATCAGGGGTGCATTCCAGCGGGGGTTAAAGGCCAGCAGGTGACGCAGGATGTGGCCCCCATCCAGGGGCAGGATGGGAAGGAGGTTGAGCACCCCCCAGCCGATGGAAAAAAACAAGGGGTAGACAGCTGCCTGCTCCCAGGGCATGAAAAAGGAGGGCAAGCCGCCCAGCATCGCGCTAAGCAAGAGGAGGACCACTCCCAGCAACAAACTCATAAGCGGCCCGGCAAAGGAGATGAATACCTGCTGACCGTGGGTCAGCGTGGGGCGGCGGCTGTCACGTGTGGGAAAGGTGAGCCCCCCAAGCATGTAGAGCTCAATGGCTGGCGAGATGCCATACCGGCGGAAAGCCCAGGCGTGCCCCAACTCGTGCAGCAGGATCGCGATAAAGGCCCAGGTCACGAGCTCGGCCGCCACGCCCACGTGGCTGGTCCAGCCATAAAAAAGCAATCCCAGAATCAGAAAGGTGGGCTTGATGCTGATCGGAATAGAAAAGAGACGAAGATTGAGTTCCATGGGGCAATCGGGAGAAAAGAAGCCAAGGTTCCTGGCAGAGAGGATATCTC
>RFHL01001200.1 GCA_003696875.1 Bacteroidota bacterium
GTCTTTTTCTTCTTGGCATCCTCATCAAAATCCGGCAGCGTCATCCGCATAAAGCGGTCGATGAGGTCTTCATTTTGCGGCGGGGTTTCCGGACTGGGGCTGCGCTCCATTTCAGCTTCTACTTCCCTGAACCAGGAGTCGATAAAGTCCCGGTTGACCATGAGGTTGAAGTAGGTGTCGAGGGTAAAGAACGAGCGGGCCGGATTACGGCTCAGTTCGCTGAAGTTGTTGTCGGTCAGCTCATCAAAAAGCCTCAGCGTGGAAACAAACTCCTTGCGGGTCCGGCTGTCCCCGCCAAAGGTACGGTCGTCCCGGAAGCGCAGGCCTGCCGCCCGATCGTAGTAGATGACGACGTCCTTGTACTTAAACATCTCCTCGTTGAGGAACTCCCGAATCCGGTAATACTGGTCCTGCTCGTCCCGCGTGACCCGCACATAGTCATTGATGTTGCCATGTATCACAAACTGGGAGACATTTTGCGAAAGGTACTTGCGCTTGATTTCGTATACCCATTCCGGGACCGTCACCTTGGGCTTGGCCGGGACTTCCGGCTGTACGACTTCAGCTTTGATTTCTTCCGAGGGCTCAGGGTTGGATTCGAGGGGGATGTCGGTGGGCATATATGTAAAATTGAGGTGCAAAACGTTTGAAAAGGAGGATACCGAGGTACCCTGCGTTGGAAATTAATAAATGTTTCGGTGAAAGGGAGAAAAGGTTACGGGAAATAGCCAAGCCCCATCTGGCCACTCTAGCTTCTCGGAGATCTATCTGCCCACCGGAAATAACCACTTGCGTAAAACGCCGGGGGCCGATGAAATTTATTCCGTACTTTTGTGAAGCAGAAAATGTCGACCAGTTAGAGGTTTAGCCTCTTTTGCTCATGCCCAATAGTCAAAGTAAACCCTACGTATTTCTGGCCTGTACGGAGAAGGACCCGTCTGTCGCTGGCAGGGCTTCCTGCGAAAAGGAGTTCTCGGCCATCGCCGATCTCTTGGAGCCCTTGTCAGAAGAAGGGGGGGTCAAAGTCCTGCAGGCGAGAGACGGGTCGCGGATTTATTTTGAGGATGTCCTGTTCCAGAAACAAGGCCGGGACCAGATAGACGTACTCTATGTGGGCGGGGGCATGGATGCCCAGGGCGATCTGGTTTTTGCCTCGCGTTCCGGGGAGGTTCGCCTCAAGCCTCAGGCCCTGGCCGAGCTGATCGCCGGCTTTGGCAACCTCAAGTTGGTCATCCTTAGTGGCACGGGACAGGCCGTCTTGGCCGAGGCCCTCGCAGCCCGTGGGGTGGCCGCCGTTCTCGCCGTCGAACCAACGTATCTTGTTCAGGGCGTGGCCCTGGAGTATTTTTTCCAACTGATCCAGGGGCAGAGCCTGCAGCAGGCGCTGGAAAGCGTACAGACCGAAAACACCTGGCATATCCGCTTTGAAGAAGTAGGCAAAGACGGACCGCGCATACGCCCGCAAGCGGGCGGTCCCGGCGCAGAGGCGCTGCCCTTTCAGGGCCGATTCCTGATCCCCACCGGGGCCCATGAGGCCCTGGAGTGGCGCCTTCGCAACCCCCTGCTCATTTCGATGAGCGAAAAGGACCGCTGGGCCCGCCGCCGGCGTCAGAAGCAAGATAAGCCAGACGAAGATACGACGAAGCCTCGCTCCCGGCGCGTGCGCCGGAATCGGCCCTACCCAGCCCGAGAGTGGCAACCCGCCGTAGAACCTCCGCCTTCCCCGGAGGAAGAAAAACCTAAAAATAAGCTCACCGAAAAACTCCTACCTCTCTTTAGGCTTGAACCCAAGGAAGAGGAAGCGCCTAAATCAGAACCCAAGGCCGAAGAAGTCCCACCGGTCATTGAGGAAGTATCACCACCCGTAAACGCCCCGGAGGAAAAGCTGCCCACCGACGAGGAA
>RFHL01001201.1 GCA_003696875.1 Bacteroidota bacterium
CTCCAAGGGGAAGCCGCTGACGCTGCCAGAGAAGGTGCCGGTCCCCGGCGAGGTGCGGAAGGCGATGCCGCCCAGGTCTCGGACTCCCAGGCCGATCCGGGCCCGATAGGGTAGGCCCAGGAGGGCATGAGTCTTGGTTCTGTAGATATAGCTGAATCCGATATCCAGACCCATGCTGTTGCGAGGCAGGCTCTGACGAAGGTCCTGGAGGTTGGGACTTTGAGGCGAAATGGCCGCTACATTGGCGCTGTAAGCGTAGTCGAGATCTGATTGCAGGATATTGAGCGTATCGGCATTGTCGAGAGAATAGGTGAGGCCATCGGCATAGAGGTAGGCGCCGGCGAGCCCGCGCAACAGCCGCAGGTGGGCCCCCACCTGCAGGCTATGGGCGCCTTGAGAGAAGACCTCGCCGCCATAGGCGAGGCCGGCGTCAAGGAAGGAAGCTACCGCCAGTTGCCCCCCGTCATTGGTGAGGTTTTTGTCCCATAGCTCAGGGATATCAAGTCCCTCGATGGCGAAACGGGCCCCGGCTTCCTGAAGCTGGCTTACGCTGGCCAGGGTGCGAAACCGGCTGGTGAGGGCCACACTATGCTTGGGGTTGATGGCGATCATCAGGGAGGGGCCGGCCAGCTCTGAGCTCAGCATGAAGGCATAGCTGTCTTGTCCCTCTTTTCTCACAAAGACCTCATCGATGGTGCTATCGGTGACGGAGCCGAGGGCGCCGCTAAACAAGGAATCACTTCTTAGGGAGAGATAGGTGTTGGCGAGCAAGCTGCTTCCACCAAAAAGCTGGATGTCTACCCGGTAGGGGTTACGGGACAGAAAGGCCGGGTTGAGGCTGGTGGCGTGGATACCCGCCTGTGGCATGCTTTGATAGGCCAGCCAGCCCTGGGCCTGAGCGCCGGGCTGGCTACAAAACCCAGCCAGGGCCATGCCCAGTAGGAGGCGAAAGCAGGACCGGTATGGTCTCGCGGTAGGGATAAAGGTGAAAAGGAAAGCAAGCATGATGGTGAAGGGAATAAAAATGAAGGGCCGGCGCAGGCCGGCTTTTGGGTAAGAGAGAAACTTATGCAGGCTGGGAGATGGTGGTCTCTGCTAGACGCAGAGCCTATGAAAACTACATGAACCTCAGACTTGTCCGTGGTAGACGATGGTTTCGTAGTCGATGCGCACAAGGCCCCCGTGCCGATGGGTAGCATATAGAGCGTCGAGGGCCGCGTGGGCTTCGGCAAAGCGGGGGTGCCCTTCCGGCAGTGCGTAGGAACAGGATTGGTACCGGCCCCAGAGTCCCTCCTGGTCCAGCTCCTGCTCGTTGGTAAATGTCAATCGCTCATAGGAGGAGGGGGCAAAGAATGGTTCCAGAATTCGATGGTCTACCTGGCGATGGTCGATTCGGGCATAGTCCGTGCTATAAGCCTGAAGAAAGGCTTCATAATCCGTGAGAAAAGGCGAATCGGTGCGGCGCTCATTCCAAATGAGAACGATGTGTCCGCCGGGGCGCAGGATGCGCCGAAATTCCCTACGGCTTTCCGTCGGCTCAAACCAGTGGAAGGCTTGTCCAGCCACCACGGCCGCACAGCAGGCGTCAGGTAGCCCGGTGGCCTCGGCCCGACCTTCGTTTAGGCAGAAATGCTTGTCTTGGTTTAGCCATTCGCGGGCAGCCCGGGCCATTTCAGGGTTGGGCTCTACGGCCAAGACGTCATAGCCCACCGCGAGCAAGGGCGCGCTAAGCAGGCCCGTACCGGCCCCGATATCGGCGATCGTGGCAGGCGGCGCCAGACCGGGAAGGGTTTCCAGCCAATGGATAAGCTCCGGCGGATAGCCCGGCCGGTAGCGGAGGTAGGCGTCTACCCGATGTGAAAAGCGACTGGCAGGATCAGAACTGGACATAGGACAAGGAAGTGGCGAGAGGAAGGTAAGAAATTTCTCATTTTTTTCCCGCTGCCGCTTCTTTATATGTCGGATTTTTGGGCTAGTTTCCAGAACTTTGTGGGCCTTAATGTTTGATAAGCAGCTAGCCAAACAACCAGAGGGGGCAAAGAGGTTATATTCCCGTGGTTCTCCTCAAGCTGCTTCCCTTATCCTGCTTGTCTGGCCAATGAGGGCCTTCTGTTTCTTTCCTTTTTTTCGGTATCAGCGACTTCATGCAAAGCTATCTCGACTTCCTCAATCAGAGCTATTTTTTTCCTCCCCAAGGTTTCCAGGTGTTGGAGGATGAGCTGTACTTCCACGGGGTAAACCTCATGGAACTGATTGAAACCTACAAAACGCCTCTGCGCTTTACCTATTTGCCCGTTATTTCGGCCAAAATCCAAGATGCTCGGGTATACTTTGGGCAGGCGATGGAAAAGCTGGATTACAAAGGGGAATACCTCTATTGCTATTGCACGAAAAGTTCGCATTTCAAGCACATCCTCGTAGAGGTGCTCAAGAACAATGTGCAGTTGGAGACGTCATCGGCTTTTGATTTGCCGATGATTGCCTCGCTTTACCGCTCGGGCCACCTTACCAAGGACATCATGGTGGTCTGCAACGGGTTCAAGGACTACGAGTACAAGCAGTACATCGTGGACATGATCCACGATGGCTTCACCAACATTATCCCGGTCCTGGACAACCGGGAGGAATTCAATTTCTACCACAGCGAACTGGAAGAGCCGTGTAACCTGGGCATTCGTCTCGCCACAGAGGAGCCGCCCAACTCGTCCTTCTATACCAGCCGCCTCGGCCTCAAGGCCGACGAAATCCTGGATTTCTACACCACCCGTATCGCCGAGCATCCTTATTTCAAGGTGTCTCTGTTGCACTTCTTTGTGCACACGGGGATTCAGGATTCTCCCTTCTTCTGGAGCGAGTTGCGGAAATTCGTCAACCTCTACTGTAAATTCCGCAAGATCAATCCCCACCTGAAACTGCTGGATATTGGCGGCGGGCTTCCCTTCCGAAACTCCCTGGAGTTTGAATACGACTACGCCTACGTGATTGAGGAGATCGTCCGTACCATCAAGGAAATCTGCGCCGAGCACGAAGTGCCCGAGCCCAACATTGTCACCGAGTTTGGCTCCTTCACGGTGGCCGAAAGCAGTTGCACCCTCTTTCGGGTGCTGGGTCGAAAGCAGCAAAATGATCGGGAAAAGTGGTTTATGATCGACGGCAGCATCATCTCTATGCTGCCCGACGTCTGGGCCCTGAACCGTCGCTTCATGTGTCTGCCGATCAACAACTGGGAGGCTGGCTACGAACGCATCTACGTGGGGGGCATGACCTGTGACAGCGATGACTACTACAACCACGAGGCCAATGTCGACGCCATTTACATGCCCAAATCCCGCAAGGTGCAGTATGTTGGCTTCTTTCATACCGGTGCGTATCAGGAAGTTCTTTCCGGCGTGGGCGGTTTGCATCACTGCCTGATGCCCGATCCCAAGCACGTCCTGTTTAGTCTAAATGAAGACGGTAGCCGGTCTATACGGGTGCTGCATGAGGAGCAAAACTCCAAACAAGTGATGAAGATTCTGGGGTATAAGATGTGAGCTTAGAGCCGAGAAGCGATCCCGCATGCGGGACTTCGCTACGCTCAGGAGAGGCGAGAAGCGAGAAGGAAGATAGCAGTCGGAAACCTGAAGGCTTGGTCGTAGATTGAACCCCGAACCCCTAACATCGAACCACGAAACGAACGAAAAACATGGGTCCCATATCTCAATTCATCGAATCTCACTATAAGCATTTCAATGCGGCGGCCCTGGTGGACGCGGCCAAAGGATATCAGACGCACCTCACCAAGGGAGGCAAGATGATGATTACCCTGGCTGGAGCCATGTCTACCGCCGAGCTGGGCCGCTCGCTGGCCGAGATGATCCGGCAGGGCAAGGTGGACATCATCTCCTGTACTGGTGCCAACCTGGAGGAGGACATCATGAACCTCGTGGCCCACACGCACTACAAGCGCGTGCCCCACTACCGGGACCTGAGCCCGCAGGAGGAGTGGGACCTGCTGCAGGATGGCTTTAACCGGGTGACGGATACCTGTATCCCTGAGGAAGAGGCGTTTCGCCGGATCCAGCAGCACATCTTCAAGCGCTGGCAGAGCGCACAGGCGGCCGGGGAGCGCTTTTTCCCCCACGAGTATATGTACCAGATGTTGCTCGGTGGCGACCTCAAGGAGCACTACGAAATCGACCCCCAAAACAGCTGGATGCTCGCCGCCGCAGAGCGCAACCTCCCCATCGTGGTGCCCGGCTGGGAAGACTCCACCATGGGCAACATCTTTGCCTCTTATTGTATCAAGGGTGAGCTCCAGCCTTCGGTGGTCAAGTCGGGCATTGAATACATGATGTGGTTGGCCGATTGGTACATCCGGAATAGCGAAGGCCAGGGTGTGGGCTTCTTTCAGATAGGCGGCGGCATCGCCGGCGACTTCCCCATCTGTGTAGTGCCTATGCTCTACCAGGATCTGGAGATGGAAAACATCCCGTTCTGGTCCTACTTCTGCCAGATTTCGGATTCCACCACCAGCTATGGCTCCTACTCCGGAGCTGTCCCCAACGAAAAGATCACCTGGGGCAAGCTCGATATCGACACGCCCAAGTTTATCGTGGAGTCCGATGCTACCATCGTCGCCCCGCTGATCTTTGCCTGGCTGCTGGGGTGGTAGTCACCCTCACTCCTTTTGCATCTGCAGATACTGCTTTGGCGTGATGCCAAACTTTTTCTTGAAAGCGCCAATGAAGTGCGAGGGATTGGCGTAGCCGACGCGGTCGCTGGCTTCGTTGACGCGGCACCTGCCCTCGAGCAGGAGTTTGCGGGCCTGTTCCAGGCGGTAATCGGTCAGATAACGATGCACCGTGGTGGCATAGAGGTTCTTGAACCCAACCTTGAGATGATACTCATTAAGCCCCACGATCCGTGCCAACTCGGGCAGGGTGGGGGCCTCGGTCATATGGGCCTCCAGGTAGCGGCGGGCTTGCCGAATCTTGGCCGCTTGCTCTTCATCATGGAGAAAGGGGCAGGCGTCCTTGGCGGCTTCGCGTTCCTGCTGAAAGTACAGGCTGAGGATCTCCATGACTTTGCCACGTAGATAGAGGCGCTGTAGCGACTCTGCTACGGGCAGGCTCAGCCCCTGATCCACCGCGATTCGCAGGGCCGCCCCCAGGCGGCTCTCGGAAAAAGATTGCTGGCTGTTTTGCCGGTCGGTGAGAAAGTCGGGGATGTCTGATTCGCCGAAAAACCACTGATGCAGGGTCTGCAAGGAGATGAAAATCGCCATCACCCGGCTATCGCCGGGGATTTCCAGGTCAAAGGGAAGGGACTCCCTGGGTTGGTAGAGCAGGTAGGCCTGCCCTTCCGGCAGGCTGCGCTGGTAGCGTCCCCCCATAAACGAAAATCGCGCCTCACCCTGGGTGCACAGATAGAACTGTACCCGAACCGGGGAAAGCTCGCCTTGCAGCCGGAGGGGGCTGGAGGATGGCGGCGTGGCAGTGAGCAGGCTTAGGCCCGGCTCCAAATCGTGATACCGGGCATTCCCGATTTCGTTATTATTTTCTTCTGTAAGGCGGATGAGGCTGGTTTGCATAGGCTGCAAACGTACAAAGAAGGATTTTGTTCTGGCGAAAAATGCAGAAAAATCCCGTTTTTTGTCCGATTTGGCCGTTTTGGGGAAAGGCCCGATTTCGTTAGAAAGAATACGGTTTTTGGTATTTGTGCGTTCCCGCTTCCGTTAGTTTTGTGGCGTGGATTACGTTTAATCGTTCGCAAATCTTGATCAAGGTACCGGCTTGCCAGGAGGCAAGCCGCCTTTCCTTCCTATGTCTCACGCTATCAGTTATGACGAAATTAGTTACTTTTTCCGTTCTGCTATTTCTGGCTCTTTTGCTCCCTGCTGGTGTGCAGGGACAGGCTACGACGGTCTCGATTCTGCCCGGTTACACGCACCGCGCCTATTACAGCCTGGACAATGGCCTGGTCAAAACGGCTCCCGACGATGGGTGGGACCTGGCCTTCCAATTGACCGGCTTTGCCGCCGGCATTCGGGCTCACCACCCGCAAGGGGTGCGGGTGCACAAGGTGCCAGGTTTCGGCATCGCCGATTGGGCGCTGGTCGATACGGCCGGGATGACCGCCTGGCCCGAGCTACACAATGAGGCTGCCCGCTGGGATCTAGGGGCACTCAATCAGGGTATCGATACCGCCAATGCATTTGATCTGGGTTGGGGGATCTACAACCC
>RFHL01001202.1 GCA_003696875.1 Bacteroidota bacterium
CATAGACGTCCACGTCCGGATGAGCCGCCTCCAGGCGCCGGATGCCTTCGGGCGCCGCGACCAGAAAGATACCGCGAATGCTCCGGCATCCCGATTCCTTGAGCAGGTCCACGGTCAGGGTCAACGTGCCGCCGGTGGCCAGCATGGGGTCGAGGATGAGGGCCATCCGCTCCCGCATGTTGTTGGCCAGCTTGACGTAGTAACGCACGGGTTCCAGCGTCTCCTCGTTGCGATACAAGCCGACCACGCTCACCTTGGCCCCGGGGATCAGGTCCAGCACCCCGTCCATCATCCCCAAGCCGGCCCTCAGGATGGGCACCACGGTGACCTTCTTGCCCTTGATCCGTTCCACTTCCACGGGGCCGCTCCAGCCCTGTACCGTGCGATGTTCCGTCTCCAAATCCTTGGTCGCCTCGTAGGTCAGCAGACGGGCCAGCTCGGAAGCCAACTCTCGAAAGTCCTTCGTGCTGATGTTGTGCTTGCGCATGATGCCCAATTTATGGCGCACCAAGGGATGATCGACGACATGAACGGCCACGGCAGTGCTCCTTGTCTCGGGTTCCTCACGGGAAATCGGTTCGCGTTGGGCTATAGAAGAAAGCCCCTCTGATGTCAAGGTAGAACTCAGACGACAGAGGACAGAAGACAGAGGGCAGAGGGCTGGGACGGGTTGTAGAACCCCATACCCCCCGTAGGTCAGACAAAGGCGAGGGGCGAGGGGCTAAAGGCTATGGGAACAGGGGACAGAAGTCAGACGACAGACGACAGATGTCAGAGGGCTGGGTCGGGTTGTAGAACCCCATACCCCCCGTAGGTCAGACGAAGGCGAGGGGCCATGGGCTAAAGGCGATGGGAGGTCGTGGATCCTTAACCCTTTGGGAACGCTATGTCAGGGATTGCAAAGCACACCCTCACACGGTGCCAGATGTGGCCCATTCCCAGCTCAGGGGAGAGAGGGTTTCACATCTTGGATAGGATCCCAGCCTCCCAGCTTCCTAGCTTCCCAGCTTCCTAGCTTCCCAGCCATCTCTACGCAAACAAGCGCGCAGCACGGCGCATCAGTTTTGCAA
>RFHL01001203.1 GCA_003696875.1 Bacteroidota bacterium
CCGGTCGACCTGCCGGCCCTCGTCGAGGACATCCTGATCAGCCTGAAGCATCTGCCCCGCGCCAAGGACCTCGACATTCAAACCGATATTCCTTTTACCGAGGCGGTGGTGACCGACCGCAACCTGCTCACATCCATTCTCCAAAACCTCATCCTCAACAGCATCAATTACCACCGGCCCGAGGGGGATTCCCGCTGGGTCCGGGTCCGGGCGAAACAACAGGATGGGCAACTGAGCATAGAGGTAGCGGATAACGGCCAAGGCATCGCCCCTCACGTGCAGGAGCGGGTGTTTGAGATGTTTTTTCGGGGCGACAAAACATCGAAAGGCTCGGGTCTGGGGCTTTACATCGTGAAGAAATCGCTGGAAAAACTGGGCGGCCGCATCGACCTTGACTCAACCCCGGGAGAAGGCACCTGCTTCACCCTCACGCTACCGCTGGAGCCCAGCCTTTCACCAGAATCACGGGAAGTAGCTGGTTATCACGGCTCCTGAGGCGCCGCGTAAACGACCGTTCCTCCCTGAATCCAAACCCCCCAGCTTGGAGCGTAGCCGTGGATACTATCCGTGGGCTGACCGTACGCGTTTTCCAGGGCAAAGCCCTGGTTGTGCCACTCAAACAAGCCCCCGGCGAGGTTGTAGACCGAGTCAAACCCCAGGGCCTGCAGTTGCGTGCCGATGCGCTCGCTGCGCACCCCGACCGAGCAATAGACCAGAACCCGCCGATCCCGGGGCAGGTCCCGCACGCGCGCCGATTGGAAGGCCGTATCGCCGATCCAGCGTGCGCCCGGCAGGTGGCTCACCGCATACTCTTCCCAACTGCGGGTATCGAGCCGGATCAAAGCGGTATCCCGGGCGGCCTCGGCCGCCGGGAGGGTGGGCACGGCCTGCGACAAGAGGAGGTCCATAGCCCGGACCAAGGCCGATTCTCCCCCCGCTGGCCGACAGGCCAGCAGACTCAGCAGTACGACCATACCCAGGGTCCGAACCCTCCGATTTAGATTCATGGCAAAATGTAGACGGCCAAAAAACCCATTCCAAAATATTTTTCTAGCTTTGCTTTGTTTATCTCCAATCAGGTATTGAAAAAATCTCTTCAAATTACGCGCATCGCCCCCCTTTTTGCCTGGATATATGCTTCGTAACGCTCAACCCTCCCCTTTATACATACTCCTACGCTAAACATATGGCATCTTCCTCCCTCCTTACCGACCAGAGCCTGGCCTTCCTGGAAGCCTACCTCAACAACGCTTCGCCGACCGGCTTTGAAGCATCCGGCCAGAAACTCTGGCTCGATTACATCAAGCCATACGTAGCCGAGTATCAGGTCGATACCTACGGTTCCACCTACGGAGTAATCAACCCCGGGCAGGACTACAAGGTGGTGATCGAAGCCCATGCCGACGAAATCTCCTGGTTTGTCAACTACATCACCGATGAGGGCTTCATCTATCTGGTGCGCAATGGCGGCTCGGACCACCAGATTGCCCCGTCCAAGCGGGTGTTTATCCATACCGAAAACGGGCCAGTACCTGCGGTCTTTGGCTGGCCGGCCATCCACACCCGGCGGGGAGATAAGGAGGAAACGCCACAGGTGAAAAACATTTTTCTGGACTGCGGTTGCAGCAACCGCAAGGAAGTTGAGGCCCTGGGTGTGCACGTAGGCTGTGTGGTGACCTTTCAGGATCAATTTACCACCCTCAATGAGCGCTTCTTTGTGGGGCGGGCCCTCGACAACCGCATGGGCGGTTTTATGATTGCCGAGGTGGTCCGGCTGCTGCACGAGCAGCAGGTTTCCCTCCCCTTCAGCCTCTATGTGGTCAATGCGGTGCAGGAGGAAATCGGGCTGCGCGGCGCCCAGATGGTCGCTGAGCGCATACAGCCCGATGTAGCCATCGTGACCGATGTCACCCACGACACCTCGACGCCGATGATCGACAAGGTGCAGCATGGCGACGTCAAGGCCGGCAAAGGCCCCTCCATGACGGTAGGACCC
>RFHL01001204.1 GCA_003696875.1 Bacteroidota bacterium
CCCCCAAAGGTATCGGGATTGGCCTCCAAAGCCTGAAGGATGGCGCCAAAGAACAGCTTGTCGATGCGACCAAAATGCTCTCTGGCCGCCGCCAGGCGGGCCCGGGGACCCGCTAGGAGGGTATCTTCGGCATAAAAGGCCGCCAGGGCCGTCTCATGGGCCGCCCGGGCCCGGGCTACCTCCAGTTCGGTCCGGATCAGAAGAGCCTCGGCTGCCTCAAGCTCTTTTTGGGCATGGTCTGCCCGCTTGGCCACGCGATCCCGGGTGCCGATGGTGACCACTTCTTCAAAGTAGAAGGTGGTCAACTCCAGTTCCTGGACATATTCGATGCGGTCCAGCAAGGCAGCGGCCCGGGCCTGGTAGTCCTGTCGCCGATAGGAACGCACCAGCAGCAGGACAATGACGACAAAAACCAGAACCATGCCCACCAGGATGGGCAAGCCCCGCAAGCCGGGAGCCAGCAGAATGCGCCATGTTTTCATAAGCCAAGCAGGTTTCGGACCAGAGCCTGCTTGCGCCGCCGCAGATCCGGGTTGGATTCATCCAGGTAAGCCTCCAGCATGCCACGCAGGTCGGCTTCGGGTGGCGTCGGCCAGGCGAGACTGTCACCTACAGACACAAATTCGACCCGGTACCCTAGCCCCCGCATCAGGTTGCGGAGATAGTCTTCCGTCTTGTTGCGGGTGTCTTCCAGGATGCCATTTTCGAGGGCCCGCTGTTGTACGCGGACCTGGGTAGCCGCTACCGCCGCCCGGATCTGGTCATACGCTTCGAAATAATTTGCTCGCTCCAGACGCCGCCCCAAAAACCGCCCCTTGCCGGCCAGGGTATATTCATGCGCCTGCTCCAGGTCAATCGCCACCTCGGACAAGGCTGGCTCAGGAAGCCAGATGCGGAGTAAGCTATCGGGTAATACCCGAACTTCCAGCCTTCCCAGATCCACGTAGCCCTCAATGCGAGCTGGCGCTACCAGCAAAAACTGCAAGTCGCCTTGTTCGCCTTCCCGACGCCCGGGCTTGGTCACCGGAATAAGGCCCTCGTAGTGATGCCGCACCAGGCGCAAGTGCCTCACCCGCTTGATGTGATCGATCTTGGCGAAAACCGGATTGACCGGTTTGGGGGAGGCCCAGGCTTGCCAGACCAGATAGCCAGCCACGAACAGGGTTCCCGCCAGCAGGGTCCAAATAATGGCCCGGGTCATGAGCGGTTCGCGCTGGAAACGGTACCATAAGCCTTGTGGGGAGATACCAGAAGATCCTGCCACCGGACTGGGAGCAGGATCCTGGACCGCCGGGGGGCGGGAAAAGGGGGGATTTTCAGGCATGAGGGTAGCGGATAGGTCAAGTCCTTCGAAAAGGTAAAAAATGATCCCAGAAGAACAAAACCTCATAGCAAACCATCTGCCCATCAGGGTTGGGAAGGGGGAGGCGGACCATGGGGCGGGCGGCCCTCAGGAGGCCGGGGTCCCGGGTGTGGGCCGGGGCCTCCGCCCCGCCGCATCAGGATGCGGCGGTTCAGGAGTTCGATCTGGTCTTGGGTGAGATGGGGAGCCAGCTCACGGCGGAGCTGGTCCATTTCCTCCCGTACGTCCTGTCGAAAGCCGTCGCTCAGATCCCGCATGCGCTCATGGTGCGTGCGAAAAATCGGGCGAATGGCCTCCAGGGTCTCGGCATCGAGATTCAGGTCCCGCTCCAGCCGGGCCATGAAATCATCGGGATTTCGGGCCATGGTCCGAGCCTTTTCGAACCGCTGCCGCACATACCAGCCATTAGCGAGGAAGCCGGCCCCAAAACCGATCAGCAGGGTAAGCCCAATAAGGAGCAGCGCTTTTATCTTGGTATTCATATGCATAGCATCAAAGGGTGACGGTCACATCAGACCAAACATCGGCCGCGGAGATCGCTTCGAGCCCGGTCAGGGCATCCCAGGTGAAGGAGGATTCGGAGGAAAGGACCAGGATCGCGGCCAGCAAAACCATCACCAGGGCAGGCAGGCTCACCCGGCGGAAGGCAAACATCAGGGCTTCCCATCCCTCGGGAATGGCCTCGGGCACAGACTGCAGACGACGCATGACTTTGGCGGCAAAAAAGGGCCCAAAGGTCGCGGAGGTTCCTATTGCCCGGAGGGTGTCTCGCTGGGCCAACAGATCGGCCCGCAAGGCCTGCAAGGCAGGATCCCTGGCCAGCGCCTTTTCCAGGCGCAGATGATCGCCTGGGGCCAGCGGCCCTTCCAGGCTCTGGCGCAACAAACGATGAATGGCTTGCTTTTTCATGACCTATTTACTTTGTGCCAAAGGCACGGTTTCTTCCAGTTTTTTCAGTATCTCCCTCAGCTTATCCTGTCCCCGGGCCAGCCGGGAGAGTACCGTACCCTCCCGAATGTTCAGGATCTGGGCCGTTTCCTTGGTCGAATAACCCTCCATCAGCCTCAAAACCAGGACCGCCCGAAAGCGGGAATCCAGGCGCTGCAGCCCTGCCTGAACCCACTCTCGGTTGTCACCGTGAGCTTCGTCCTCCGCCGGGTCGGGTACCTGCCACCCTTCATCCCGCCCGCCTCCCGTGAGGCGCCCCACCCAGGCACGACGCTTGCGCTTTTGCAGGGCCGTTAGGGATAGGTTGATGGCGATACGGGTCAGATAGGTCCCCAGGCCTGATTCCTCCCGAAACTTGTCCAGGGCCCGAAACAAACGCACAAAGACCTCCTGGCCTACATCTTCGGCCTCCTCGCCCGGCCCCAGCATGCCGATGACCGTAGCCGCTACCCGCCCCTCGTAGCGCTCGACCAGCAAGCGGAAGGCTTGCTGGTCGCCCTCCCGAGCTTTCGCTAGCAATTGATGGTCTGGTGGTCCGTGCACAGATGCGGCAATTGAGTTACCTAATTAGACCAAGAAGAACCGCCGGATATTCCCCAATGAGTAAAAAAAATGGATAAAATGGCTAGAGGCCGCTCATATCGCGTTATCTTTATACACCTTCCCCTCCACTGCTGCACCTTATTTTCGATAGAATAATCCTAGCTTGAAGATCCGATGCGATTACCGCACCCGCTTACGTTAATTCGAACCATTCTGCTCTTTGGGTTTATGCTCTCTCAGCAACTCGCCTGGTCTCAATACGTGACGAATGGTTCGGCCTTTCAGGTCGGCAACTGTTTCCAGCTGACCCAGGCCGTCAACTTTCAGAGTGGATCGGTCTGGTACCTCGACATGGTGGATATCAGCGAACCTTTCGAGCTGTATATGGATATCTTTTTGGGGTGCAAAGATGCCGATGGCGCGGATGGGATGGCCTTTGTCATGCAACAGGTGAGCACCAGTGTGGGCTCAGCGGGAGAAGGAATCGGGTATCAGGGTATCCAGCCTTCCCTGGCGGTAGAGTTTGACACCTGGCAAAATACCAATCGGAATGACCCTGCCTTTGACCATATGTCCCTGATGGTCGATGGGGTGGTGACACATGGTACGGCCAACGAGCTGGTGGGGCCGCTGCAAATCCTACCCGGGGTCAACAACATTGAAGACTGTCAGGACCACGCCCTGCGGGTCTCCTGGAATCCGGATTCCATGATTTTCCGGCTTTATGTGGACTGCTTTCTTCGGGTGGAGTATACCGGCGACCTGGTCAACAACATTTTTGGTGGAACCCCCACCGTCTTCTGGGGGTTTACCAGCGCCACGGGCGGCTTTAACAATGTGCATCGTTTTTGCCTGGACTACATCTCCTTTACCGAGGACCTACAGGACGCCGCCATTTGCGAGGGCGAATCGGTCCAGCTATTTGTCGGCTCGGGCGACACCTTCTCGTGGTCCCCGACCACCGGCCTGAGCGACCCTACGGTCGCCGATCCCGTGGCCAGCCCGCTGGTCACCACCACCTACGTAGCCACCATCACCGATGTATGTGGGCAGCAGCGCCAGGACACCGTCACCATCGTGGTCCAAGACAGCCTTGACACTTTTCTTCCCAATCCCTGGCAGTTATGTAATGGCGAAGTGCTCATCGACGCCACGACCCCCTTTGGCAGCTACCTGTGGCCGGACAGCAGCATCGCCCCCACCTTTTTGGCTACCCAGCCTGGCACCTATCCCGTCGCCATCGGCAATGCTTGTAATGTGGTACAGGACAGCGCCATCGTCATTCCCCAACCTGAGGCCAGCCTCAGCAGCAATGACGTCAGTTGCAACGGGACGGCAACTGGCTCGGCCACCGTGACCTACAACACCGGCCTCCCTCCCTACACCTTCCTGTGGCGGGATGCCGGCGGCAACCTGCTCCAGACCGCCACCACCAGCAACCCCGCTAACAGCCTGAACAATATTCCGGCCGGTACCTACACCGTCGTCGTATTTGATGCCGACGGCTGTGCTGACACCCTCTCAACGATCATCAGCGAACCGCCGCCGCTGGTGGGCAGCCTCGTCAGTCAGAGCTACATCACCTGTGGGGGGACCCCCACCGGCAGCTTTACCCTGCAAGCCACCGGCGGTACGCCGCCCTATGCCTATAGCAGCGGAGGTGGCTTTCAGGGCTCCCCTACCCTCACCGGCCTGACGGCCGGGACCTACCAAGCCCAGGTGCGCGACGCCAACGGCTGCCGGGACACCATCACGGTCATTCTGCAGGAAAATGTCCCCCTTGCGGTGAGCCTCGTATCACAAACCAATATTCTCTGCAATGGAGACGCTACCGGGGCGCTGAGTGTGAGCGCGGCCGGGGGCAGTGCTCCCTACACCTACGCCCTGGACGGGACGACCTTTGTCCCGCTCCCCAGCTTTGGCGGGCTTACCGCCGGCACCTATACCGTTACTGTCCAGGACGATAGCGCCTGTACCCAGACCTTAAACGTCCAACTCACCCAGCCACCGGCCCTGGGCTTCTCTGTAGATGCTCAGCAAAACGTAGATTGCAACGGCAACAACAGTGGCAGCTTCAGCATCAGCGGAACCGGCGGAGTCGCCGGGTACAGCTTTTCCTTTGATGGCGGCCCCTATGGCCTTACAGCCAGCTGGGACAGCCTGACCGCCGGAAGCTATCCCATCCAGGTACAGGACAGCAATGGTTGCCTGTTTTCTGCGCCTGTTACCATCACCGAGCCTACGCCTCTGGGAACCAGCCTCCTCGACATCACCATGATCGACTGCAACGGCAACAGCAGCGGCAGCTTTACCATGGGTGGCACAGGAGGGACTGCACCCTATGTTTTTTCGCTGGATGGCAACTCCTTCCAACCCGCCGGCACCTTTGATAGCCTGCCAGCGGGGAGCTATCAGGTCACCATCATGGATGACAGCAGCTGTGTGGTGGACACCACCCTCACCCTCACCGAGCCCAGCCCGGTAGCCATTGCGGTCACCGACCGCATCGACGTAGACTGCCTGGGCAATGCCAGTGGCGTCCTCAGTGTCGCCGGTAGCGGCGGCACGCCCGGCTACGTCTACAACCTCAATGGAGGGGCCTGGCAGGCCTCGGGGACCTTCAACGAGCTTTTTGCCGGCTTTTACACCCTGGCGGTACGGGACAGCAACCTCTGTACCACCAGTGTGGACACCATAATTGCCACGCCCACCGATCTGGTGGGCGGGATCGACACCCTTGTCGATGTCGCCTGTAACGGCGACAGCACCGGCTACTTTACCCTGAGAGCCCAAGGAGGCACAGCGCCCTACAGCTACACCTACGACTTCGTCACCTACAGCTTTGCCACCCTCTACGATAGCCTGCCTGCCCAGACCGACACCATCATTCTGGAAGATGCCAATGGCTGCATCGTGCCAATTCCCTACACCATCAGTGAGCCGCCTCCCCTCTCCGGCCTCGTGGCCGAGCAGGCCCATGTCGCCTGTAACGGCGATTCCACCGCCTGGCTGCGCCTGAGCGCCAGTGGCGGCAATGATCCTTACACCTTTTCGGTCGATGGGATCAGCTTCCAGCCCGACAGCCTCTTCACCGGCCTGCCGGCCGGGATTTATCCCCTGGTCATCCAGGACAGCAATGGCTGTACCTTTGGCTTCACCACCACCATCACCGAGCCCCCCCTGCTACAAGCCGAAATTGCCGATCAGCGCAATGTAGATTGCTTTGGCAACAATACCGGGGCGGTGTCGATCCAGGCTACAGGCGGCACCCTGCCCTACCGCTTCCAGCTCGATACCTTGCCCGCCGATACGATCACCTTCTTTGATGGCTTTGTCGCCGGGAGCTATTCGGTCAGTGTCGCCGACGATAGCGGCTGTGTGGTGACAGTTCCCATCCAGATCACCGAGCCTGACAGCCTGACACTGGCGGTAGATAGCCTGCTACACATCGCCTGTTTTGGCGATGCGACGGGCTTTATTGACTTACAGGCGCAGGGGGGCACCCTGCCGTATGCCTTCACCCAGGACAGCCTGAACTTCCAGAGTGACAGCCTCTTTGCCGCCCTGGCGGCCGGCAGCTACAGTCTGTGGGTCACCGATGATAGCGGCTGCGTCGCCCGCTTGGATACGCAGCTTACAGAGCCCCCGGCCATCGACATGGGGCTGGCGACCCAGGTTGATGTGCGCTGCTTTGGCGAGGACAATGGCCAATTAAGTGCCAGTGCCTCTGGTGGCGTGGCTCCCTATCTTTTTGATTTGAATCAAGGCCTTCCGCAGCCCGACAGCCTCTTTGCCAACCTGGGGCCGGGAACGTACACCTTGCGCCTCACCGACCAGAACGGTTGTCAGGACAGCCTGACGGAGCTTACCATACTGGAGCCAGACCTACTGACGGTAGAAGCAACGGTAGACGACGTCAACTGCTTCGGGGGCGGCGATGGCAGCATCTGGGCGACCGGTGCAGGCGGTACCCAGCCTTATGCGTACGTCTGGTCTACCGAGCCCCCGCAGACCGATAGCGTCGCGACCGGCCTCCCGGCCGGGAGCTACACCCTGCTCCTTACCGACGCCAATGGGTGCGACACCAGCCTGACCGCCACCGTGAATGAGCCCGAGCTTCTGGTGCTGGAAGAAGTCGGGGTGACCGATGCCTTTTGCGATTGGGCCAACGGGGATGCGGAGGTACTGGCCACCGGAGGCACCCAACCCTACACCTTCCTCTGGGAAGGGGTGCCGGGGCTCACGGGGCCCGTGGCCAACGACATTTTTGGGGCACGTACTTATCTGGTGCAGGTCACCGACATTCTGGGCTGCACCGACACTCTGACGGTATTTGTGGACAATACGCCCCCGGCGGTGCCGAGCTTTCGAATGGACCCTCCGGTAGGGGATTCCATTCTGTTTTCGAGTAGTCCGATCCGCTTCTTCAACGAATCCGAGGGAGCCGTAGCCTATCGCTGGGACTTGGGGGTATCGGGTCGCGTCTCGGATGACGAGTCGCCCCTCTTTGATTATCCCGAGCCGGGCACCTATACCGTGACCCTGACGGCCTACAACTCCTTCCTGGTATGCCCAGCAGACTACAGCCTGACCTTTACCTTGATTCCAGACGGGCAGCTATTTGTCCCCAATGCCTTCTCCCCTAACGGCGATGGGCACAACGACCAGTTTCGGGTGGGCGGCGAAGGCGTACAACAAATGGAACTCCGTATCTACAGCCGCTGGGGCAGGGAGCTGGCCATCCTCAACAGCTTGGAAGACGGTTGGGATGGCCGTAGCTATCAGGGAACGGCCATGCCTGAGGGCGTCTATACCTACGTCGTGCGGGCCACGCTGAACAATGGAGCCCAGATTGAACGGGGCGGAACCATCACTTTGTTTCGCTAGGGAGGCTCAGGCGGCGCAGGCGGAGTCGCAGCGGGCTGGCAAAGGCCCGGTAACGATCCATGCGGGCCTGCCGCTGGCGTGCCGCTTCATCGGCCCAGCCACCGCGCTGGCTGTTGATACCGTAAGTGCCGCCCGCGGCATCGGTGCCGCGCAGGTCCCGCGGGCGGCCGAGGGCCCCACTTTCGAAAGCCAGGTCAAGGGTGCCTTCTCCATCTTCCAGGCCCGGTAGGGCCGCAAGCGGGATGGCGAGCTCATAGATCATGACGCCTTCGGCATCACACCCCAATGCGGCCGAAAGGCCGCCAGGGTTGAGGGCCTCGCCCCAGACGGGCTCCGGTTGCTCATAAAAGCGCAACAACTCCAGGCCCGGACGGGCCGGAATGGGTGGACACCACTGCCGCTCGGCCCGGTAGTACTCCAGTGTCTCGGTATCGGCGGGCTGCTGCTCGACCGGCATACCGAGGGGAAAGGTGATGCCCCGCCGCTGGCGCTTCTTGCCCTGCGGATAGAGCCAGAGGGTGAGGCCCGTGATGAGAATCTGCTGTTGCTGCTGCAGCTCGGGGATGCGCACCCCCAGGTAGAGCATCTCGTCGTCCTGGGCGAGGGCCCAGGACCAGCCCAAGGGCTCAGGTCGTGCCTTGAAGCCCCACTCCGGGGCCTGACCGTCGATGGTCCAGGGGGCTGGGGCCGGGCGGACCTGCCCCATGAGCGCCCCTAGGCTGCCAGCCCAGAGGCTGGCCCAGAGAAGGAAAATTTTGATCATCATGCTGGCCTGTGAGACGGAAAAAAAGGCTCAGGGGTTGTCTGGCGACCAGCGTAGAAACAGACGACAGACCGTCTGTCCCTCCACCCGGAGATCATGCTGGAAGGCAAAAGCCGACTCGGGCAGCGTCCAGACCTCTATGCTCTGACCGGCCTGAACCTCGGCGAGATAGTGCACCTTGAGTTCGAGGGGCTGGTGGCGGGTCAGGAAGCCGGTGGCATAGCTGTCAACGACCCAGCGCAGATAGGCGCTGTTGTTGGCGTGGCCGAGGGGGTCGAGGTCGCTATAGCGGAGGGCAAAGGTAGCCGCATGGGCAAAGCCCTCAACCCGGGGCAGGCTGTCGAGACTCAGGGCGGGATCGGGGGTACCCGGCAGGACAGGGACGTGGGTGAACTGAACACGGGCGGGGCGACCGCTGGCCTGATCAAGGGCCACCCAGCGGGTGGCGACGGCCCCCAAGCCGGCTTCCCTGTGGGTACCGAGGCGGAAGTAGCGGTCGGAAACGGGCCCCTTCATCTCACCGACCCAGGTGTCGATCGTGAGGCCATGACGCCAGCGGGGGAGTTGTCGCCAGCGCAGGTGCAGACGGTTGAGCACCCAGACCAGGCCCCGGGCCTGCATGCCTTCGTATCCCAGGCCCCAGCTATCGGCGTGGGCTCCGGCGATCTCCTGCAGAAGGCGGTTGGTCTCGTGAAGATGGAGCCAGCCCTGCGGGCTGACCTGGCTGGCCTCGATGGTGTATTGGCGTTGGAGTTCGGGAGGAAGCATAGGGAGGAGAGGTCAGAAGAGAGAAGTCGGAAGTCGGAAAAGATAGGAGAAGAAGAATTGAAGTCAAAGATACATCTAGCGGGGCATACTGCCCTCAGAAAAGCGGCGTGGGCTGGGCGCGGGGCTAGGTGCCTGGAGGG
>RFHL01001205.1 GCA_003696875.1 Bacteroidota bacterium
ACTTCAAGGTGAGCGGGCAGTTTGAGGACAACCAGGCTTCGCTCAGCTCCCAGACACCATTTACCTTTGAGCATGCCCCTACTGCCAATCCTTTTGATGCCGACCAGTTCACCATGCGGCGCTACGGACTGGACATCATCCACAAGTGGTTGCCCCGGTCCCATCTCAGCTTCGTATCCAAGGCCTACGCCTCGGATTTTGAGCGAGACTGGTGGCGGCAAGTGACCGCCAAGGTGCCTGCCGCCAGCGTGCGGGACTATGTCGGCGAGGCCATCTATCAGGATCGATACCGCTATCTGGAGGGGCTCACCTATGGTCCTGAGGATTATGTGATCGTGGGGCGGGTGCAAGGCGGGCGCGAGCAGGCGACCGATAGCCGCTGGGCCTTTACGGTTGCGGGTTTTCAGGAAACGATGAAATGGGCCTGGCAGGCAGGCGGCAATAAGCAGGAGCTGGAGGCCAGCCTCAAGCTGCACCAGGAGTCGTATCAGGACCGCTTTCTGGTGGCTGACAGCTCCCGCTGGGCCCGCAGCGGCGCGCCCACGACCGATCTGTATTATCATCTTTGGTCGGCCTCGGGCTATGTGCGGCAGGCCTTTCACCTGGGGGCCTGGGGCCTTACACCCATCCTGCGCTTTGAGCACATCGACATGTACCGGCAGGACCGCCTGGCCCTGTCCCGGTCGACCTCCCTCGCCGGGACCGACAGCGGTCGTGAGCGCAATGCCTATCAGGTTTTGCTGCCAGGCGTTACCCTGGACCACCAGACCCGGCAGGGAGAGGCTTTTGCCAGCATCTACCAGGGCTTTATTGCGCCTTCCAAGGTGTTTGGCTTCTTGGTGGAGCAGAATGGAGTAATTACCAATCCCCTCGCCGGCGCATCCATCAACATGCAACCGGAGTTGAGCCTCAACCTCGAAGCCGGCTGGCGGGGCCGCCTCTGGGACGAGCGGCTCGACGGGCAGGTCGCGGTATTTCAGAATACCGTCCGCAACTTTTACGCCGGGGGGCGTAACGAGGTCTTTCGGGAGTTGGGGCGGCTGCGCATACAGGGCCTGGAGGCCGCCTTGGAGGCGACCTTGCTGGAGCAGGGGGCGCATCGCCTGCGCCTGGCCGCCAACCTGACCTTGCTACACACCCGGGTTCTGGCTGGCCAACTCGAAGATCGGGACCTCTTCAGCCAGGTGGTGCATAGTACGGCCACCCGGCAAGAGTGGGTGGACAAGGTCAATGCCCGACGGGATGCATATGAGCTCTTTGTACGCGATGCCAATGGACAGGAGGTGCCCTATCCCGAGACGGTCCTGACCCTGGAGGATGTGCCCAACCTCAGCCGGGTTCTGGTGCGTTTCGGGGCCGACCAGGTGCCGGCCCAGGCACCCTACTCCCCGCCGATGAGCCTTAGCGGTACGCTCACCCACGATTGGCGCACGTGGACTTTCGGTCTGACGGGCAACTACGTTAGCTCGCAGTTTACCGAGTTTCACAACTTCGTCGCCGAGTCGGCCGATGGAGCCATCGGGCAATTGCCAGCCTACGCCACGCTCGACGCCTTCGTGCGGGCCGATTTTACGCTGGGCAAAAACCATCGTCTGACCTTTTTCCTAAACGGAAAAAACCTCACTAATCAGCTTTACCGCGCCTCCCGCCTCAACCGGGCCACCTCCGGGATTTTCCCGGCTGGGTGGCGGCAATGGGTGGTGGGCCTGGACCTAAAGCTCTAGGCGGGAAGCCGAAAAGGGCTCGATTTTTCCCCATCTTTCCCCTGATTCCCCTATATTGGCGGCATGTGGGAACGCCTCCTGGAACTGGTCCAAACGGCCCTTTTTTGGAAATATGCCACCATCCCCCTCATCAGCGGGGTCGTGGGCTGGATCACCAATGTGATCGCCCTCAAGATGACTTTTTATCCGCTGGATTTTGTGGGGGTATGGAAGATCGGCTGGCAGGGCATCATCCCCAGCAAAGCCGGCGTCATGGCCGGCAAGGCAGTGGACCTGCTGACCGAGAAGCTCATTACCATTGAGGACCGTTTTGAGCAGATCGAGCCGGAGCGGGTGGCTGAAGAGATGGAACCCTCGCTCAATCGCCTTGCCACCCAGATCGTGAACGAAACCATGGAAGCCGAGGCCCCCGAGGTGTGGGAAAACATGCCGGTCATGGTGCGCAATCGCCTGTTTCAGCGCATGTCCAACGAACTTCCCGAAGTGGTGGAAGACCTCATGCAGGAGATCAAAAACGACATTTCGGTCCTTTTTGACCTGCGGGCCATGGTGGTCGATGCCCTGGAGAGCGACCGCAACCTGCTCAACGACATCTTTCTGCGGGTAGGCGAGAAGGAGTTCCAATTTATTGAACGCTCAGGGCTGTACTTTGGCTTCCTTTTTGGGATTTTCCAGATGAGCTTTTTTGTCTTTCTGGGGTATCTGGGTTGGCCCTCTGGTTGGGTGTTGCCGGCGGCAGGGCTCTTTGTGGGTTGGGCCACCAACGTGCTGGCACTGCGGCTTATCTTTCAGCCTCTGCGGCCCACGGCAGTGGGCCCGTTTATCTTCCAGGGCTTGTTTATCCGGCGGCAGATGGAGGTTTCGGAAGAATATGCCCGGATTGTCTCGCGGCGGATCCTCACTTCCCGCAACATCTTTGAGCGGATGATCACCGGGCCGGCCTCGGACCGGCTCGCGACCATCATACAGAGCCATGTCAAGGGCGCCATCGACGCCATCACCGGGATGGGCAAGCCCTTCTTCCAGCTTGCCACCGGGACCCGCCAATATGTCGACATCAAGAACCGCATCGCCCAGCGCTTTGTGGAGGAGTTGCCCCACTCGGTCCGGCACATGTTTGCCTATGCCGAGGAGGCCCTCGACATTGAGAATACGCTCAAGACCCGTATGCAGGGGCTGGTGCCCCTGGACTTTGTCGGCTTTCTGCGGCCGGTCTTCCAGGAAGATGAATGGAAGCTTATCCTGGTCGGTGCGGTGCTGGGCTTCCTGGCTGGGCTGGCCCAGCTGATGTTTGTCTTCGCGGATACCCTCGTAGGCTAAGCGGCCTATTTTTCTTCCTCCAGGACCGTGCGCAGGTGATTGACCAGCACCTGTATGGCTTTGTACATGTGCTTGTTGTTGGGGATGATGAAGTCGCAGCGCTGCCGCGTGGGCGCGACGTAGCGGTGGTACATGGGCGCGACAAACTTTTCATAATCCCGCAGGATTGACTCATAGGAATAGCCGCGCTCGGTGTGGTCGCGCCGCAGGCGGCGCGACAGGCGCACATGTTCATCGGCATCCACAAAGATCTTGAGGTCCATGATCTTGGCGAGATCGGTGCGATGAAATACGAAGAGCCCTTCGACAATCAGCAGGGTGGAAGGACGCAACGTAAAGGTATGCGGCTTGATCTTGGGATTATTGAACGTGTACTCCTGCCGTTCGAGGACTTTGCCTCGCATCAGGGCCTTGATGTCTTCAAACAGGGCCTCAAGATCGACCGAGTCCGGATGGTCAAAGTTGACCAGCCCTTCTTCGTCCCGGATCTGATCTTCCAGGGGTTTGTAATAGTTGTCCTGAGAAATGAGGGTGATGGCCTCCGTAGGGAGTTGGCTCAGGAGCTGTCGCAGCAGGAAGGTTTTGCCGGAGGCGCTGCCTCCGCAGATTCCGATGATGTAGGGCTTGGGCATAGAAAAAACAGGTCTGGTTCTTACTAAAAACTGCCCACCACGCCAGTGGGGGCGTGGTGGGCAGTTTTTCAGCGAAAAAAACGCATGTTTTAGCGGGTCTTGGCTTTCAGGCGGGCGCAGCTGTCCTTGTAGAGGCTCTGGGCGATGATGCTCAGCACCGTCTCGCGCTTGCTGTTGGAGATGGCGATTTCCGTTTCCTCGCCGTCAACCACTTCGAAGAGCTCGCCGCTCGGCAGCTGTTTGAAGACCTTGCCATTTACCCGGATAATTTGATTCCCGTTTTCCAGCGGGCGGAATTCAAAGTTATCGAAACGGGTGGAGTAGCTTTTGCCGCTGGGAATGGTCGTTTTGGCCACCACCTCGGCATTGTCAGCCTCGGCGATGAAGAGCTCACAGAGGCAGGTTCCCTTGAGCTTTTCGTCCTCAATCTGGACAATGGTAAAGTGTACCACTTCCCAATGGTCACCCTCCTTGATGACGGCCATGGTGACGGTTTCGTCTCCCTTGACCCAGATGCCGGCTTCTTCCTTGGTTTCGTATCGGACCGAATAGGAGAAGGTAGCAAGGTCTTCGCCGATATACGTGAAGTACTGCTCCCCTACATCATACCCCAGGGTGATATCCGAGGCTTGCACGATGCTCTCCAGGTATCCGGCAAAGTCTTTGATCGTGAAGTTTTGTACCCGGGCGCGGCCGGCGATGGTATGGGAATAGATGGTATAGGTGGCGTCAGGAGCAAAGTACTTGAGTACTTTTTGCTTGTTTTTGGTTTTGGGCAGCGCCTCATAGTCTGAAGCAAAATTTTGCAGAAAAGTGGACAACTCTGCTTTGATTTTGGCTTCGTTTTGGGCCTGTAAAACCAGCGGAAAAAGAAACAGAAGGCACACCAAGAGACGCAAACGATATAGAAGCATATGGAGCATGATTACGGTTTCGTTGTGGGTTGAAAATAGGGCTCTTCAAATATACGGAAAACGTTTTCACTTATTCTAACGCCCCAGGAAATTAGCTACGGGCCCCCGAAACAGCCTGACGCGATGGGTTGGGGTCGGCCAATTGGGGTCGGAGGCGGTGCCAGGCCTTCCGGCGGGCCTGATGCCTTTCCTGTGGGGTGACAGGCAAGCCGAGGAGGCGCCTGAGGTGTTCGGAAGGGACAGTGGTTGGATCCATACGTACCGTAGACATAAATGGATGCTTTGTGGAGTTAGACATTTATCCACCTGGACAAACCATGTTCCTTAAAATTTTGATGCTGATTATCAGCAGATTGAATAGGATGTGCTTAGGAAAGAAATTGTCATACAGGTAATGAGGATAATCAAAATGAGAGTTGGCACCTACTGATGGCACTTTCCTATCCTCGGTGGTTTTCTGTTTCTTTGGGGTGTCAACATCTGATAACCGGTGCATGAAGAAGTCGCTTTGCAGGTTTTTAATGGGATGTCTGGTATGGGGGGCGGCTTGTAATCCCGCGCCCTCGCCCCACTGGACCGCCGACCTTGCCATTGAGGGGGCGACCATCCTGACCATGGATCCCTCGCGGGCGCTCTATGCGCCCGGGACCCTCCTCATCAAAGACGGAGCCATCCTGGCTTTGGGCCCGCAGGACTCCCTGGCAGGGCAGTATGTGGCGACCCGCCGGCTGCAGGCCGAGGGGCAGCTCGTTCTGCCCGGCTTGATCAATACCCACTGCCATGCGGCCATGGTCCTCTTCCGGGGGCTGGCCGACGACTTGGCCTTGCAGGACTGGCTGCAGTTCTACATCTGGCCCGCCGAGGCTGAGTTTATCGACAGCCTCTCTGTGCGGGTAGGCACGCAACTGGCCATGGCCGAGATGATCCGGGGCGGGATCACCACCTTCAACGACATGTACTTTTACATGGATGAGGTCGCCCGCGCCGCCAAGGCGGCGGGCATGCGGGCGGTGATCGCCGAGGGGCTCCTCGATTTTCCCGTTCCCGGTAGCCCGAACCCCGAACAGGGACTCGCTCGCACCCGCCGCCTGCTGGAGGGTTACCAAAATGATCCGCTTATCACCGTGGCCGTAGGACCCCATGCGCCTTATTCCTGTAGCTCCGGCCTGCTGCAGCAGGCCGATTCCCTGGCCCGCCGTTGGGAGGCACCCTTGCACATCCATCTTTCGGAGACGCGCACCGAACTGGCCGATATCGCCCGCCCGTACGGCGGGCTGTCCCCGCCTGCCTATCTCGACAGCCTGGGCCTGCTGGGGCCCCGCACCATCGGGGCTCATGGAGTCTGGCTCAGCCCGGCCGATATCGAGCTGCTGGCCGCCCGGCAAGTCGGCATTTCGCACAATCCCGAGTCCAACATGAAGCTCGCCAGTGGCGTGGCCCCCCTGGTCGCGCTGCGTCAGGCTGGGGTCAAGCTGGGCCTGGGTACCGATGGCGCTGCCTCCAACAACAACCTCGACCTGTGGCAGGAGATGAATACCGCCGCCAAGCTGCAAAAGGTGCACCTTGAGGATCCTGCCGCCATGGAAGCCTACGCCATTCTGCTCATGGCCACCCGCGGGGGGGCACAGCTCCTGGGGCTGGACCAGCAGGTAGGCTCCCTGGAGGTCGGCAAGCGCGCCGATCTCCAGATCGTTGACCTTCAGGGGCCCCATGCGCACCCCATCTACAACCTGTATTCACAGGTGGTGTATGCCCTGCGGGCCGGCGATGTGCGTACCGTCATCATCGACGGGCGACTCGTCATGGAAGATCGCCAACTGCTGACGCTGGATGAAGCCAGTATTTTCCGGCAGGTAGACAGCCTCGCGGGTCACATCCGGGAAAAGCTGTTGGCTCCTTAGGAGGAGGTGCTGGGCAGGTTGGGTTTCGGGCTGGTGGTTTTAGGTTTACATGCCTGACTGGGACAGCCGGTCTGGCCTCCCGGCCAGGGGGAGCCACGAACCTGAAAGGTGGCTTTTTCCTGGCCGGGAGCCCCAAACTGCCGTATACGGAGAGGAACAATCGAACGTAAGCATGGTAGGTGTGGCAAAAGTTTGAAAATCAGTATATTTCAGCCTCGTCTTCCGACTTTTGCCCATCATGAAATGTGCCTGGTTTTTCGTGATCCTTTTCGTGCTTCCCGGGCTTTTGCCGGGGCAGGAGACGGGGTATCCCTTTGTCCGCAACTATTCTCCCCGTACCTACCAGGCCAGCTCCGCCAATTACACCGCAGTCCAGGACCCCCGCGGGATCATGTATTTTGGCAACCTGCGCGGGGTGCTCGAATTTGACGGGGCCAATTGGCGCACGATCCCCTTTGCCAGCGGAGCTACCGTGCACAGCCTGGACATTGACAGCCTGGGCACCTTGTTTGTGGGGGGAGGCGGAGATTTTGGCTATCTGACACCTGACAGCCTGGGACGGCTGCATATCGTCTCGCTACAGGACCAGCTGGACTCCGTCGCCCGGCGACTCTCCTGGCCCGTACAGGTGCTCGCCCAGCCCCGGGGGGCCTGGTTCTGGGGGCGGGAGCAGCAGCAGCTCTATCGGTGGGAAGGCGGGCAGCTGGCGGCCTTCGCCCTCTCGGGCCTGGAAGAGGCCCGCTTGTTTTCCTTCAAGGGAGCGCTCTGGGCGGCGGTACCCGGACAGGGACTGCTGCGTTGGCGTGGAAAAGGCTTCGAGCCGGTGGAGGGTGGGAGGAAGCTCGCCCCCTACACACTCCTCTCCATCGTGGCCACCGGGGGCGACACCCTGGTTGCCCGTACCTTCTCCCGGGGATTTCTCCGCCTGATCGGTCCGGGGACCGGCCTGCGGGTCGAGTCCTTTGCCACCCGCATCGACCGGGACCTGGAAGAGGGCCTCTTTAGTCGCCTGCTGCCTCTGAGCGGGCAGCGCCTGCTGGTGGCTACCGTCAAGCAAGGGGCCTATGTGCTGAATGCGGCCGGTGGGGTGCTCATGCACCTGGATGAGACCACCGGCCTACAGGACAATCTGGTCCTGGGCGGCGTGCAGGATAGCCATCGCTCACTCTGGCTGACGCTCTCCCGGGGGATCAGCCGCGTTGAGATCGATGCGCCCCTGCGGCACTGGGGCAAAAGCGCCGGCCTCGAAGGCATCGTCTTCTCCGTGCGTCGGCATCAAGGGGTCCTCTATGCCGCGACGGTACTGGGGGTGTACCGCCTGGTGCGTAACCGCTTTGAGCCTATTCCGGGCATCGACAGCGAGGCCTGGGATCTGGTGGCGGCGGGGCCCGGGCAGTCGCGTTTGCTGGTGACGACCCTGAGAGGAGTATTTGAGATCCGTCAGGGCCGGGGCTGGCCGGTAACGACCGGCATGCACAGCGTGATGCTGGTGCCGGTGCCGGCGGGGCATGTGTATATGCTGGACGAGCGGGGAAGCCTGCAGGTTCTACCCTGGCAAGGGGGCAAGTGGGGCACGCGTCTCCCTGTAAGAGGGCTTTCTGAGCCCTTGGAAACCTTGCTAAAAGACGGGCATGGTTACTTGTGGGGACTGGACATGCACACCCCTGACCAGGTATACCGGTGGGAGGCCGTCGCGGCCGATAGCCTTCGGCGCCTTCCCCTACCGGCGGGACTTGCCGCCGGCCTGGGCATCCGCTCGCTGCTACCGATGGGCGACAGCCTGCTCTTTGTGACAGCGCAACGAGGACTATGGGTCTGGTCCCCTGAGGAAGAGCGGTTACGCGCCATGCAGGTGCAGGACAGCCTGCCTTTTCAGGATGGGGCCAGCCTGACCCGGGTCGGCCTGGGGGGGGGAGGGGATCTGTGGGTGGCCCGGACGAGTCTGGCGCGGCAATGGCTGGAGCACTGGCGGCGACAAGGCGATGGACGCTACTTCCGGGATTCGCTGAGCCTGAATGCCCTGGCCAATACCGAAGTGTGGAGCAACCTCTATCCTGAGGCCGACGGCCGGCTCTGGATCGGGACCGCCGAGGGCTTGTACAGCTTTGACAGCCAACAGCCCCGTGCCGTCAGGCCGCCGGCGCAGCCGCTGATCCGGAAAGTGAGTTTGGGCGAAGGACAGCCCCTCTTTCTGGGCAGTTTTCCGGCCGACTCCAGCCAGGGCCCGGCCCTGCGGGCCCTGCTGACCCGGCAGCCAAGGGCCTGGCAGCCTCGCCTGGCCCCTCAGGAAAATGCTCTGACTTTTTACTTCGCTGCCCCCTACTACGAGCAGGCCCGCCATACGCACTATGCCTACCGCCTGCTGGGGCATCACACAGAGGACGCCTGGTCGGCCTGGACCCAGGAACGCAAAAAAGACTACACCCTCCTGCCGCCGGGAGACTATGAGTTTCAGGTCAAGGCCCGCAACGGCTTTGGGGAAGAAAGCGCCCCTGCCAGCTTCGCCTTTTCGGTCGCGCCGCCCTGGTACCGTAGCCGCTGGGCGCTACTCGCCTACGGCGTCCTAGCCGCCTTTTTGATATACGGGACGGTGCGCCTCAATACCCAGCGCCTGCACCTGCAAAATGAGCATCTCGAGCGGCTGGTCTATGAGCGCACCAATGAGATCTGGGAGCAGCACAAGGAGATTGTGAAAAAGACGGTGGCCCTGAAGCGCCAAAAAGAAGCAATCGCCAGCCAGCATGATCTGGTAGA
>RFHL01001206.1 GCA_003696875.1 Bacteroidota bacterium
ATCGAGTCCGGGGCCTTTGCCGACAACGCGGGCTACCGGGAGTTGGTAGCCTACTGCCAACGCACGGGCAAGCCCCTGCACCTGCTGGGCCTGCTCTCCGATGGCGGTGTCCATAGTTCTATACATCACCTCACGGGCATCTTGCGCATCCTCGCGCAGGCCGAGCTGCCGGGCGGCGTCTTTGTCCACGCCTTTACCGACGGGCGGGACACCTCCCCCACCGGCGGCAAGCAGTACGTGGCCGACCTGCAAGCGGCTATGGACGAGAGCGGCTGTGGGCAAATCGCCTCCATCGTGGGCCGCTACTTTGCCATGGACCGCGACAAGCGCTGGCCCCGGGTCGCCAAGGCCTACAACCTCCTTGTCAAGGGCGAAGGCAAGCCCTTTGCCTCGGCGGGCGAGGCGATTGCCGATGCCTACGCCGCCGGCGAAACCGACGAATTTATCGAGCCGCGTGTCATCGTGGGCGCGGACCAGCAACCGCTGGCCACCATACAGGAGGGCGATGCCATCCTGTTCTTCAACTTCCGCACCGACCGGGGCCGGCAGCTCACCCATGTGCTCACGCAGGAGGACATGCCCGATCATGGTATGCACACCCTGAAGCTGCACTATGCCACCATGACCCGATACGACGACGCCTTCAAGGGCGTGCACGTACTCTACGACAAGGACAACATCCGCAACGGGCTGGGGGAATACCTCTCCAGTCTGGGCAAGAAGCAAATCCGCATTGCCGAGACGGAGAAGTATCCGCACGTGACCTTCTTCTTCAATGGTGGTCGCGAGGAGGCGCTCCCTGGCGAGTCCTACCTGCTCTGCCCCTCGCCCAAGGTTGCCACCTATGACCTGCAGCCCGAGATGAGTGCGCAGGACATCCAGGATAAGATCATCCCCGAGCTGGAAAAGGAAGAGGTCGACTTTGTCTGCCTCAACTTTGCCAATCCCGACATGGTGGGCCATACCGGCGTCTTCGAAGCCGCCGTCAGGGCGGTGGAGACCGTAGATGGCTGCACGCAGGCCGTGGTGGAGACCGCCCTCGCGCACGGCTATGCCGTGCTGGTGACCGCCGACCATGGCAATGCCGACCGCATGCGCAATCCCGACGGCAGCCCGCACACGGCCCACACCACCAGCCTGGTGCCCCTGATCCTGATTGAAAAAGAGCCGCGCTTCACCCTCAAGCCTGAGACCGGCAAGCTGGGCGACATTGCCCCCACCGTCCTGACCCTCATGGGTCTGGACATCCCCTCCGAAATGACTGGCCATGTCCTTGTCTCCCGCATCCCGGCTCACACCTGATCCGGCCCCGACCCGTCCCTGCCTACGCCCGGTCCTCTGGTCCGGGCGTAGGCCTGTAGGGTGGTTACTCTTGCTTATCCTTCCCCTCGCCGCCTGCGGCGGCTACGACACTGAATCCACCAGCCCGGCCGTGCGGGCCTTCCGGGCCCAGATCCGCCAGAGCAGCCTGGCCGCGGTCGCCTATCGCAAGGAGGTCACCGATTACACCCAGCAGCCCCCCCAGGTAGAGGACACCCTCTACCAGCCCGCCTGGACCCTCACGGCCGAAGGAGACACAACCTTCTGGCCGCTGGAGGACCTCGCCTACGCCCTGGACCGCTACTATGGCGACCCCTTCCAGATCGACCGCTTTGCGGTCGCCGCGGCCGGCGACACCCTCATCGCCACGGTGCGCCCCGGCCAAGCCAACAAGTCCGACCTTCAGCGACAAGTCATCCTGCGCGCCGGACCTGATGGCCCTTACCGCTATATCGAGAGCGACATCCTCCGCGACAGCTGGCTCTATGCCACCGAGGTGCACATTGCCGTGCACTTTGACGACGAGGGCCGCTACCAGCGGCACGAGCTGGAGGTACAGGCCTCGGTGCCCCTCCTGGGCAATACCTTCCACGCCCGCCTGAGCGGGCAGATGCAGTACCCATGAACGAATGGCTCGCCGTCTTTCTCGGAGGCGGGGCCGGTAGCCTCGTCCGCTATGGGATCGCCCGCTGGGTCGGGCCTACTCCCAGTGGTTTCCCCACCGCCACCCTCCTGGCCAACCTGCTGGCCTGTGTGGTCATGGGCCTGGCCATTCACCTCTTTTCCCGCACCCTCCAGCTACCCGAGAGCTACCGCCTCATGATCCTCGTGGGCTTCTGCGGCGGCTTTTCCACCTTCTCCTCCTTTAGCCTCGACACCCTCACCCTCCTCCAGAAAGGCGAGGGGCTCCTGGCCGGCCTCTACGTTTCCCTCTCCGTTTTGGCCTGCCTCTTCATCCTCTGGCTCTTCGCCAGGATCTCCGTCTGACCCCCGGCATATCGAATCAGGTATATTCCTGCTTTCCAATGGTTTGGACACAGCCATAGTTTGTCATGATAAAATATTTTTTGTCTCCAAGTATTTTTTTCTATTTTTAGACTGAAGACTTGTCGATGTCCATTCCGGCAGGTTTTCCTGAGTTAACCTACCTAAGTACCCCAAACTCAGTGTGCTCCGCCTTTCCCCAGGGCGGAGCTCCTTTTTATTTGATCCACTCCATGCAGGAGGAGGGCGTGCCCCCCCTGAGGCCTGGCAGGCCCCAGGGGGGTCGTGTGCCTGCGGGCTCGCTGTCGCTCGGTCCACGATCCGGGCGCGCCCGGATCGTGGACCAGGCCCTCCGGCCCACTCACGCCGCCGCCAGCCATCGCCCCCGACAGATCTGCCCCCGGCTGGCAATTCGCCCGCCCAGCCGCTACCTTTGCCAGCACAACATATCGCCCCCTTTGGGGGTTATCTTCCCCAAGCGACTCTTTCCTGCCCATGAATACCACCTTTTCCCTCCCCAACGTCGACGGCCGCAACCTCGGCCTTGCCGACTTTCCGGACGCCAAAGCCGTCATCCTCATCTTCACCTGTAACCACTGCCCCTACGCCATCGCCTACGAGGGCCGCATTCAGGCCCTTCACGACGAGTTTGCCCCACAGGGCATCCCTGTCCTGGCCATCAGTAGCAACGATGCCACGCGCTACCCGCAGGACAGCTTCGAGCAGATGCAGGCCCGCGCCCGGGACAAGGGCTTTGGGTATCCCTACCTCTACGACGAGCGCCAGGAGATTGCCCGGGCCTATGACGCCGAGCGCACGCCCCATGCCTTTATCCTCCTGCGCCAGGGCGCAGACTGGAGCTTGGTGTACAAGGGGGCCATCGACGATAACTACGAGCGCCCCGAAGCCGTCCACGACCAGTATGTTGCCGGCACTGCCCGCCGGATCCTTGCCACCGGTGGCGCGCCCTACCGGGAGACCCCTGCTATAGGCTGCGGGATCAAGTGGAAAGCCTGAGGCCCTATGCAGGTCCCATCCCTCTCCTCTACCCTCTCTTTGCGACAGCAGGCGCTCAGTTGGGCGTCGGCCTATCCTTACGTGGCTTTCTTTGACAGCTGCGGCTCTGAAGTCGACCGGTATGGGAGCTGGTCCTGGCTCCTCGGCGTCGGGGGAGCCGACACCCGCCGGCTCGAAAGCTGGCTGCAGCTGCTTCAGCATCAGGACCATTGGGCCATGGGGCTCTTGCCTTACGACCTCAAAAACCAGCTGGAGCCCCGGCTGCACAGCCGGGATGAGCCCCCCGTAAGCTGGCCGGAGGTGGCCTTTTTCTTACCGGAAACCGTCATCGGCCTGCGGCGGGGTGCCAGCGAGCCAGAAGTACTCCTGCATCCTGCGGGCCGGCCCGATCCCCTGCCGACCCTACGGGCCGCTCTTCCCCTCCCCCCTCTGTCCGAAGCAGCCCCGGACTTCGCTCCCCTCATGGACCGCGATACCTACCTGCGGACCATCCGGCGCCTGCAGCAGCACATACGAGACGGCGACTTTTACGAAATCAACCTCACCCAGGCCTATGTGGCCCGGCACCGACTGGAGGACCCGGCGGCGGCCTTTCTGCAGCTCACCGAGATCTCACCGGTTCCCTTTGCCGCCTACCTGCGCTACGGCGACCGCTACCTGCTGAGTGCCTCGCCAGAGCGTTTCCTGCAAAGTGCCGGACCCTGGTTGCGCTCCCAGCCCATCAAGGGCACGGCCCCTCGCGGGCGCACGCCCGCCGAGGATGCCCGGCATCAGCAGGCCCTGCGCCATTCGATCAAGGAGCAAGCCGAGAATGTGATGATCGTGGACCTGACCCGCCACGACCTTAATCGCTCTTGCGAGACGGGGAGCGTCTCGGTGCCACGTCTTTTCGAAGTCCAGACCTTTCCCCAGGTACACCAGCTAGTCTCGACCGTGGAGGGCCGGCGGGCTGGTGATGTCACCGCCCTCGAAGCCCTCGGTCGTATGTTCCCCCCCGGTTCCATGACCGGGGCCCCCAAGGTCATGACCATGGAGATGATCGACCACTATGAGGCCTGCGGCCGGGGGGCCTATGCCGGCAGTGCCGGCTACATGGATCCAGAGGGAGACTTTGACCTGAATGTCATCATTCGCTCCCTGATCTACGATGCCTCGGGCGAACAGCTTTGCTACCATGTAGGCGGGGCCATCACCTATGATTCCGATCCTGCGGCCGAATATGAAGAAACCCTGGTAAAAGCCCGGGCCATCCGGCTCTTATTCGGAGCGCCTTCCTGATTTGTCCACGATCTTATTTTTGTTCGCAACCCATGCGATGTATTGGCCTTCCCCTGCTACTCCTCTTGCTCGGCCACCTGGTCTCTTGCCAGGAGCGTCCAGCCTTTGTCTCCCCTGACCTGAGCCACTTTGCCCTGGTGGACAGCTTTGCCCTGGAGGTGGTGGCGGCCGAGCCCATGATCCATGACCCCGTAGCTATGGCCTGGGACGAAGACGGTCGCCTGTGGGTGGTAGAAATGCGCGGCTATATGCCCAACATTGAGGGCCAGGGGGAGGAGCGAGCCACCGGCCGCATTGTGATCCTGGAGGACCGGGATGCTGACGGGCAGATGGACCACAGCCACACCTTTCTGGACAGCCTGGTGCTGCCGCGGGCGATCGCCATCACCCGTGGAGGCATCCTTTACGCCAGCCCTCCCGAGCTGTGGTGGGTCGAGAACCGGGGCGGCAAGCCGGGTCGCCGCGAGTTGGTGGACCCCGAGTATGCCGTCGGCGGCAATGTCGAGCACCAACCCAACGGCCTGCTGCGCGGCCTGGACAACTGGTACTACAGCGCCAAGGCCAGCCACCGCTACCGCTATCGCGGCGGCCGCTGGCACAAGGAGCCCACCGCCTTTCGCGGGCAGTGGGGCATCAGCCAGGACGATGGGGGGCGGCTGTTTTACAATGACAATTCCAACCCGTTACAGGGCGACCTCTTTGGTCCGCTGGGCCAGCAATCACAACGATCTGACCGGCAGGGCATTGGCCTGTTGCTGGCGCCTAACAGTCCCCTATTCCCGATCCGCCCCAATACCGGCATCAACCGGGGCTACCAACCCCATATGCTGGACAGCGCGGGCCATCTGACCCGCTTTACAGCCGCCTCGGGCCCGGTTATTTACCGGGGCGACCAGTTTCCGGCGTCTTTCTACGGCGACGCCTTTGTCGCCGAGCCGGCCGGCAACCTCATCAAGCGCAACCGCTTGTGGGAGGAAGATGGCATCATCCAGGGTAGGCACGCCTATTCCGACCGGGAATTTCTCGCCAGCAGGGACGAATGTTTTCGTCCCGTCACCTTGTACAATGGACCAGACGGCACCCTGTATGTGGTGGATTTCTACCGGGGTATCATTCAGCATAAGACCTATCTGACCGATTACTTACGGGGAGAAATCCTGTCCCGGCGGCTGGACACGGTGGTGGGCGGAGGCCGTATTTACCGCATCCGCTATGTCCACGCCCCCCTGCGCCGGCGGGCACCGCGACTATCTGCGCTCCCCACGCCCGAACTCGTAGCCCTGCTGGCCCACCCCAACGCCTGGCACCGGCACACGGCCCAGCGCCTGCTGGTCGAGCGACAGGCCGGCGCGGCTATCCCGCTGCTGCGCCAGATCCTGGCTACCGATACCAGCGAGCGGGCCCTCATCCATGCCCTCTGGACGCTGGAGGGGTTGGGGGCGCTGCGCGTGGCAGACCTGGCCCCGCTGCTGAACCGGCAGCCTGTCCCAGCGGTAGTCATTGCCGCCCTGCGCGCCGGGGGAGCGCTGGCCCGTGGCCCACAAGCCAAAGCCTGGCTGAATGCCCTGGCCCCGCTGCGGGAGCGGCCCGAGGCCGGCATCCAGCTTCAACTGGCTGTGAGCCTGGGGCAGTTTCGGGGGGCCGCCGAGGCGGCCGCTCTACCTTGGCTCGCTGACATCGCCGCCCGGCAGGGCGGCCTGCCGCTCTTTCAGGCCGCGATCCTGCGCGGCCTGAATGGCCGCACCCAAGGGCTGAGTCATCACCTGTCGTCCCGGCGCATCGACCGGCCGCTCCTTCAGCAACAGCTCCAAGCCGCCTCGGCGGTGGCGCCCCCCGCTCAAAGGCAAGCGCGGGTTCTTCCCGCTGCTCAGCAGGCGATTCTGGCTCATGGTGAGCGCCTCTATACCCAACATTGCAGTGGCTGCCATCAACGGGATGGCCTGGGACGCACCCCGCTGGCGCCTCCCTTGCGGGCATCAGAGTGGGTTACTGGACCACCCGAGCGCCTGATTCAGATTGTGTTACATGGGCTCACCGGCCCGGTACACGTCAATGGCCAGCGTTACGAGCCGCCTCATGTGGCCCCGCTCATGCCGGGGCTCAAGGACAACCGGGAACTGGACGCGGCCGACCTGGCCGCTATCGTGTCGTACATCCGAAATGCCTGGGAGCACGAAAGCAGCTTGGTCACGGCTGAGGATGTGGGCGCGGTACGTCAGGCCACACAGGACCGTGAGGAGCCCTATACGGAAAGGGAGCTCCTGAATACCAGACCATAAGCCGACAGGTTTGCGTCGGATCCCGGTTCATTCTCAGGCCAGATAATCCAGCAGGCCTTCGGGGTAAAGCCGGGCTTTCTTGCGGCGAAAATCGGCAATGGGCTTCCAAACGGCCCGAAAGGAGCCGCTTGCGGCGCCCGACCCTTCCAGGGTTTCGGCCTGGTACGCCTTCTTGTTGGCCAATTCGCCCTCAAAGATAAAAACGATCTCATGCCCCGCCTCTCCTTCATGCTGAAAGACATACTCCGCCGGTCCCAGGAAGGTCAGGTTTTTGATCTCTTCGCCCAGCTCTTCCCGGATCTCGCGCCGCACCGTCTCCCAACTGTACTCGCCAAAGGCCATGCTCCCGCCGGGTGGGCGGTAGTAGGCTTCCTGCTTGTAGGGGTCGTAGCCTTCGGCTACCAGGATGGAGGCACCTTTCCGGAAAATGCACAGGGCAATCGGCCGGATTTGCTGCTGGGTCAGGGTTGACTGCATGGTCATAAGAACTACTGGAATCAAGGACGGGAACAAGGGGAAAATCGATTACAATACTAGAGAAATCCTTCTCCAGAATTAGACCCATTCCCCCTCTGGTGTTACAAAGGCTTGACCATGGATTATTGCCCCATTGGAACATATATCAAGGCCTTACCGCTGCTTTTTCCTAACCAGCCCCTGGTTTCCCGCAAAAAATGGCCAAAACCTTACATTTTAGGACTGGTCATTTGCCCTTGATTGGGGACAGCTATGCGCCAAAGCATACTAAACCACTTTATCCCGCTGCTGGGCTCGGCTGGTGGTGCGGCTCCAGTTGACAATCCCCACCCCTAAGAGGACCAAAAGCAGCGCCGCCACCTGCGGCATACCAATAGATTCATGGTCCAGTAAGCCCAGGACCAGCGCCACGACTGGCACCAGATACATCACCAAACTGGCAAAAACCGGGCTGCTTATCCGCACAATCTCACTCAGCAGGATGAGCGCCAGGGCATTGCCCAGTAGCCCAAGGGTCGCAATAAATAACACCCCCTGCAGGTTGCCCTGATCTGCCAACGCCTGGGTAAAAAAGCCTGAATAGGCCAGGTACCCACTGGTCAGAGGCAAAATCAGGAGGAAAGACACCGAAGCAATCTCCAGGGTGGACAGCTTGCCCAGGCTATGCTTGAGCATATTGGTAAACAAGCCATTGGAGAGCGTGGCGAGGAGCGCCAGCAAGGCAAAAGGGTTGAGGGCCTCTAAAAAGGTACCCCGGAAAGCCAACAAAACCGAACCCGCAAGCCCGATCGCGAGCCCCGTGATCTGCTTGACCGTCCAGCTCTCCCGAAAAAGCAAAACCCCCACCAGAAGGGTCATGATGGGGGTCATGGTGTATAGCGTGGCGTGGGTAGAACTCCCCAGCCCCAGCTGGGCCTTGGCGGTAAGGAAGGTGGTGAGGATGTTAGCAATCAGGGTAAAAAGAATCAAAGCCCCCCAGGTCTCCCGTGGAATCCGCCGGACAAAACGCAGAGAAAGGGGCAGCGTGACCAGGCCGGCAAAGAACATGCGGCCGGATGAGACTTGCAACGGGGCAAAATCCTCCAAGGCATATTTGAGCATGAGAAAGGAACTACCCCATATCAGGGCCAACATGATCATATACACCCACAACAGAACGGTATCAGACAGTGACCGAAGACGTATCACAAGAGTGTGAATGGAAAGGAAAGCGAAAACAAGTGCAAGGGATCCCCAGTAAATCCTTCGAATAAAACGAAAAATTTCCATATTCCGGCATAATATGGGTTCGTTTATTTTTTTAAACCAATATTAGAATTGAAAGAATAATCAATCATTTTTTATCTCAATTCCGCACTACCCTGTATGAGCTCTTCCTTCCCTTCCGCCTCTGCCCAGGCGATTCTCAAGCGCTATTCGGTTCATCCGACGGCGGGTTTTCTGCCTGCCCGGCCGCCTCTACGGCGGCTACCCGGGGCCTTCCGGGCCTGGGAGGCCCTGGCCCGGGACCTGAGTGCCCGCCTGCAGGCAGGTTGCCTGCGCCCGGCAGTCGAGGCGCTGCCCATCCTTGATCCGACCCCCCTGCACAAGCTGCCCGCCCTGGAGCGGGCGATGCTTCTGCTATCCCTCTTTGCGCACGGCTACCTCCGCAGCCCGGAAGGGCCGCCTCTCCACACCCTCCCTGAGGCCCTGGCTCGCCCCTGGCTCGCCGTAGCCACCCGGCTGGGGCGCCCCCCTGTGCTCGCCCATGCCTCGCTGGTCTTGCAAAACTGGCGACTTCTGGACCCGGCCGGGCCCAGGCATGCCCACAACCTCGCCCCCCTGCAGATGTTTCTGGGGGGACAGGACGAGGCCTGGTTTTATACCCTGACCGTGGAAATCGAGGCCCGGGGGGCGGCGGCCCTGCTGCCGGCCGCCCGGCTGCGCCTGGCCCTCGATGCAGGCGACAGCAAAGGGGCCTTCCAGGCCCTTACCCAGCTTTCGGTGGCCCTTCGGCCCCTGGCGCTCAGCCTGCAGCGCATGCGCGAGCGCTGTGAACCGGAAGGGTTCTACCATCGCATCCGACCCTTTCTGGCTTCGCTGGAGGCGGTCCACTACCAAGGCGTGACCCCCCCGGTGCGGTCTTACCCGGGCGGCAGCGCCGCCCAGAGCAGCCTCCTCCAGAGCATGGACGCCATTCTGGACGTCCCCCATGCCGAAGCGGCGGCCGGAGCCTATTTGCTGGCCATGCGGCAGCATATGCCACCGGGGCACCGGGCCTTCATTCACTGGCTGGAGACCGCCCCGCGGGCCCGGGATTGGGCCCAGGGCCGCCTGGCTGAAGCCCGGCAGGCCTGCCTGGAGCCTCTGCTTGCCTTTCGGCAAGCCCATCTGCAAATCGCCACCCAATACATCACCGGCCCCGCCCGGGCGGCGGGGGAGGGACAAACGGGCACGGGCGGTACCGCGTTCATCCCCTTCCTCAAGACCGTCCGCAATGACACGGGAAAAGACCTGCGTTGACTTTTATTTATATTCGTTCCAAATTGCCGGAAACATTGTCCCCGGGCCAAGGTTCATTATTACAAACGAATATAAAGCCCCGGCCCCGCCTAAATGGAGCCCCTTCCCAGCGATTACCGCCTATGCTATTCAAAAAAGATAAAGGCATCACCGAAGAACAAGTCAAAGCGGCCCTCAGCCATGTGGACGATCCGGACCTCAAGAAGGACCTGATTACCCTGGGGATGGTCAAAGACATTGAAATCAGCGGCAAGAGAGTGGCCTTCTCGGTGGTGCTTACCACCCCCGCCTGCCCGATGAAGGATGCCATCAAAAATGCCTGCATCAATGCTATCCACCTGATGGTGGATAAGGAGGCAGAGGTCGCCGTAAACATGACCGCTCAGGTCACGGCCGATCAGAAAAACCGCGTCTTGCCACAGGTACGCAATGTGGTGGCGATTTCCTCCGGAAAAGGCGGCGTGGGTAAGTCCACCATCGCCGCCAATCTCGCGGTGGCCCTCGCCCGTACGGGCGCGCGCGTAGGCTTGGTCGATGCCGACATCTACGGTCCTAGCCAGCCGATCATGTTCGGCTTTCAGGATGCCCGGCCTATGATGGAGAAGATCGGCGAACGCGACATGCTCGTCCCCTTTGAGCGACACGGTGTGAAGTTGATGTCGGTCGGGGTCCTGGTCCCGGCCGATCAGGCGCTGGTTTGGCGCGGCCCCATGGCTTCCAAGGCGTTGCAGCAGATTATTTTTGACACCAACTGGGGCGAGATCGACTACCTCCTCATCGACCTGCCCCCGGGTACGGGCGATGTACACCTGACCCTCGTGCAGGCCTTACCGGTGACGGGAGCGGTGGTGATCACCACGCCCCAACAGGTGGCCGTCGCCGACGCCCGCAAGGGGGCCGAGATGTTTCGGAGCCCGCAGATCCAGGTACCCATCCTGGGGGTGATCGAAAACATGGCCTACTTTGTGCCGGATGACGCTCCGGATAAGCAGTACCACATCTTTGGGCAAGGGGGCGGCCAGGCCCTGGCCGATGCCCTGCAAAGCCCGCTGCTGGGACAGATTCCCATGCGCGAAGGCATGGCCGCGCGCAGCGATCAAGGGAGTCCCATCACCCTGATGGAGGATGATCTGCTTGGGGCTTCCTTTCATTCCCTGGCCCAGTCCCTGGCTCAGCAGGTAGCGATCCGTAACGCCCAAAAGCCTCCTACCCAGAAAGTAGAAATCACCACCGGCTAACAACGGATCTGGCCCTTCTTACCGGATCTTATCTCTCCTATGAATACCTACGACGAACTCAAACAACGTATAGAGCAAGCACTCGAATCCGTGCGGGACTACCTCCGCTCCGATGGCGGGGACGTGCGGGTCCACGCCATACATCCCGATACCGGGGTAGTGGAACTTGAGCTCCTGGGCAATTGTGAGTCCTGTAGCATGAGCAACATGACCATGAAGGCAGGGTTGGAGCAGGTCATTTTCCGCAGTGCGCCAGAGATAAAAAAGGTGGTGGCCGTCAAGCCCGTTGCCTGAAGGTAGAAGTGCTTTCCTCTCAAAGGAGGAAAACTCGCTTTATTTCAATCCCTACGCCTTTCCCTGTTGGGAGAGGCGTTTTTTGTTGTCTGAGCAAAAGTTTGTCCTTACATTTGATAATTATAAAATTTCCGATAAGACCGAAATATTGCTCACCTGAAGCCCTTCATTTCCTCCCTCCCGAGCCACAATCTGCCTTTCTTATCTGATCCGGGTCCTGCCCCTAGCTTCATGCAGGGCCTCTAAAGCGCCTCGTTTATGCCTTCCGACCCAAAAGGCTCACTCGATCAGGAGGTCCAAGGCCTGCTTTTCGACCGGATTAAGGAGCAATTGCTGCCTCACCAGTCTCTGGTGGATGAAATTTCTGATTTGCTGAACATTGCCGTGGATGGAGGCTACCGTCGAATCCGGAACGCCACGCCCCTGCGGCTCTGGGAAGCGGTAACGTTGTGCAAGCATTTTGGCCTCTCTCTGGACGAACTCTTTCTACAAGACAACGGTTCAGCAATCCGCTTTGTCCCGGGTGGGCTCCACACCACCGAGTTTGATCTGGAAAAATACCTGCAGGGGTTGCTGGGGTTGATTAGCCAGATGCAGCAACAAAGCCTACAAGAGGCTATTTTCTCCTCCA
>RFHL01001207.1 GCA_003696875.1 Bacteroidota bacterium
GCCGTCTCCGGCGCGCGTTGCCTGCCTACCCAGGCGTGGATTTCAGCCGCGGTGAGGTCCATCTGGCCGCGCGGGGGAACCTCGGCCGCCAGGGCGGCCGGCAGGGCTTGTGTCCACCCTGGCCAGGACATCAGGCCAGGAAGGGTGTCCAGCAGGGATGCCGCTGCCCGCCGGGCCTTGCGGCCCGGCAAGTGACGCCGCCAGCGCTTGAGGAGCAGCTTGCGGGGCCAGGGCAGCAACTGGAGCCGGAGAAAGACCCGGTACTGCTGGTCACCGACAAAGTGATACAGCTGCGGCTGGGTGTCGCCCGCCGCAGGGGCGGGAATCAGAGCCGGACTTGCGGCCAGGATCATCCGCCCAATGGGGGCGGTTTCTGCGAGCAGCTGGTCCATCAGCGACCGAAATCCCCGGCGCAGCGCATACGCCTCGTCCAGGCCATCCAGCAGCAGCAGGGTCTGGTCAGGCTGGGGCAGTTGAGACAGGCTCTCCAGGGCCCCGGGTTGTCCCAGGTGGCGGTAAACCACCTGGCCGCGCCATAGCCTTTTGGCGGCTAGCCTGAGGAGCGCGGTGCTGCGACCTGATTCAGGAGGTCCGACCAGCAAATAACGGGTTTGCACCGGTTGGGGATCATTCAGCTCGACCTTCAGCCAGGAAAACAGATCCACCGGACCGCTCCCTGGGATGTCGACGGCGGGGGGAATAAATCGGTTCCAGGCGGCTTCTATGGCAGGGCGCCGCACATATGGGCGCCAGCGCCGGTATTGGCGTCGAATAGCCAGGGCGCGCAGCACCCGCCAGAGCAGTACGCCTCCGACCAGGAGCAGCAGTCCCCCCAGCAGGAAGAGCAGCCAGCTATGCGTTGCAAAAAGCCGCCAATCGGGCATGAGAAGCAGTCCTAAATAATTGCGGGACACTTTTTGATGCGGCCTTCTTCTGAAGGACGCGGGGAGCATCCGCTTCCCAAGATACGCATTCGGTTGCGGTTGGAGTGGGAAATGGCGTAAAAAATAGCGTGTAGCCCATGTTTAGGGGGCCCCTCCGTAGCGGAGGTGCCAGCCCAGGATGCCACCGGCCATAGCCACATTGAGGGACTCGGCCCCGGGGCGGCCGGGGATGCTGATACGTTGGGCCTCCGGGAGGTCTCGCAGCTCAGGAGAGAGCCCCCGGGCTTCGTTGCCGAGGAGGATGAAGTCATGCGGACCGGGCCGGACGCCCGGGGCCGGCGGCCCCTCCATCGTCGCGAGCCATATGCGCTCAGGTGCCGCCTGTACCAGCGGCAGGAGCTCCGACACCCGGTGCAGGCGCACCCGGAAGATGGCCCCCATGCTGGCGCGCAGGCTTTTGGGATTCAGGGGGTCCACACAATCCCGGCTCAGGATGAGATCGGGCATCCCCAGCCAGTCGGCGGTACGCAACAGGGTGCCCAGATTGCCCGGGTCCTGCAGGTCTTCGAGGATAAAGCCCGGCCCGGCCGGCAAGGATGCCAGGCTCTCGTGGGCCGGGGGCATCAGGGGATCGGGTATCCCCACCACGGCCAGGATCCCTTCAGGGTGTTCGTGGCTACTCAGCTGGGCGAAAGTGGCCTCTGACGTCGCAAAGCTGGGTACGTCCGCAGGCACTTGAGCCGTTAGTTCCATACGATCCTCCCGCACCACCACCGCCTCGACCGGCCAGCCGGAGGCGAGGGCTTCGGCACACATCTTGATGCCCTCCGCCAGAAAGCGCTGGTGGCGGTAGCGATACTTTTTCAGCCGAAGGGAGGCAAAAAATTTTATTTTTGCTTTGGAGAGCGCCTGCATGATCGCAAAGTTAGGAAAATACCCGGGCCTGTGGCTATGTCTGCTGAGCGTCTTGCTCAGCTGCCGGGCCACCCGCCATCTGGAGGAAGGGCAACTCCTCCTCAAGTCAGACCCCAAGATCGTAACCGACGATGCCCTGCCCGCCTCCCGCCTGCAGGAGGCGGTACGTACCCGCGCCAACCGCCGGGTCTTGCTACCCAAGACGGCCTTGCACGTGTACAATACCGGGCGCAGCCTCGAAAAGGTTTTTCGTAGCAAGAAACCACCCGTGCAGCCCGAAGATCCTCCCGGGACCGGCGGTGGTTTTTTTCGTTGGATGAAATACAAGATCGGGGAGCCTCCCGTGCTCCTGGATCGATACGACCTGAAACTGGACAGCGCCCAGCTCCTGGCGGCCTGTTTTGCCCAAGGTTACTTTTTGTCTCGGGTAGGGCTGGAGGTCGACACCCTCCATGGCCTGTTTGGGCCTAAAAAGAAGGCCCGGGTCAGCTTTTCGGTGCACGAGGGCATCCCCTTTCGGATCCGGGAGGTATCGCTGGTCCTGGAGGACAGCCTGGCCTCGGAGCGCAACGCCCTCGCCTTGCGGCGAGGCTACTTCATGGACAGCTGCCGGCTGCGCACCGGCGAGTTGTACAACCA
>RFHL01001208.1 GCA_003696875.1 Bacteroidota bacterium
ACTCCATGCTTGCGGGGGTTGCCGCTTCCGTGCCCGATCCGATTGCCGTGGCGGCCTACGACTACACGCGCTACAACCTGGGCTTCGCAACTCAGTACGTGACCAACTACTGGAAGCGGGATCGAAATCCGGGCTGCATGAACGAGGCCGATGCGCTCCGCTTCCTGTGTGATGACCCCTATGTCTTTCAGGAAGAGGCCGTCGCCTACCTCCGCTACACGGGCCCGGGCCGCTACTTCTCTGAGCAGGTGCTCGTCGGCTATGCTCACAACAAGATCCGAAACGCCCGCAGGTCACGGATTGTAGAGTATGATGCCCGCGATCTAAACCTGAGCGGGCCAAGCCTGATCCTGCTTGCAGGTGATAGCCGCCGCTTTCCGGAGTCCATCAGCCCCGAGCTCGGATGGAGGCTCTATCTGAAGAGCGACTACTATACCAAACCGGAGAGCAAGGAGTTCAGCGAGGACAGCCACCGGCAGCGCATCGAATACGGAGTGGCAGAGGGCGGGGCCTCGCTTTATCTGCCGTCCTTTTGGGCACACCACGTCAACTACCTGAGCGGCTACGGCTACACCGCCTATGGGCCCGACCGCAGCTACCAGAAGGTGCGCCTGAACCGCTTTGTAAGGGGACTCGCCTACGCCAAGGCCCCTTCCAATCGGGCTGCGGCAGTTTTCACCTATGAGTATCGCCTGCCCATCGGTCTTTACTCCGAGCAGATCGTGGACACCCATCCTGGTTCCATGATAAACAATATAAATATTTACCTATTTACCGATTACGGGGCCTCCTTTGATCGTCGCGCCTTCAGGGAGAACTGGATTTTGTCCTATGGCATGAGCATCGGCTTTGACCTGAATGTGGCCTATCTGAACATCCCGGAGATCCGGATCACCTGGGCGCGAGGCACAGGTCCGGCCGGAGAGGGACAGGTCTATATCTCGATGAACAGCGATCTGGGCATTGGCCCGCTCAATGGTCGCAGTCGGACCTCCGGTCCAGATCCAAGAATCCTTGCCCCTTATCACCGATCCATGCCCGGCTTTGCAGCAGAGCCCGGCTACTTCCGTGATCCTCGCGCTGGCGGGATTCTGGAATAGGCATGGAGCCCTGGTCGGAACTAGGCTTGCATTTTCGTACACCCCACCGGATTATGTCCCATGCGAAAGATCTATTCGAGTCTGAA
>RFHL01001209.1 GCA_003696875.1 Bacteroidota bacterium
CTGTAGGTGGCCCGCGGCTCGATGCCCGAGCCGTAGGTGATGCTGTTGCCTATACAGGCTACCTTGATCTGGGCCTGGACTTCGCTGGCTCCTGCCAGCAGAGCCAGCAGCCCCCACAGGCGAATGCGTTTCATCCACATGCCCCCAAGATACGGGCCGGCACCTGTCAGATCAAGTTCCGGTTTGGAGAGGGGAAAAACATAAATCCCGGAAGGGAAACCCTTCCGGGATAAACACAGAGGTATGAACGCTTATCTCACGCAGCGCATTCATGGATCATGAAATGCCAAAAGGGGGATGCGGCCCTCCAGGGCCAGTTGACGGGTCAGGCTCTTGTGCAGCAGCCGCTGCAGCAGGGACCGCCGGTGGGTGGTGACCACCAGCATATTGATCTGCTGCTCCTGGATAAACTGCTCCAAGGCCGTGGCTACCTGGCTGTCATAGCGCAGGTGCAGGTGTACCCGATCGTAAGCCATCTGCTGGCGAAAGTGACGCTCCAGTCCCGAGACGTCCTCTGGCGCGCTTTTGCCGGCCTTGTCGGTGACATGGATGCAATGCACTTCCGCTCCCAGCGCCCGGGCGATGGTGCCGAGGCGGGCCAGGTTGATACTGGACTCCTGCTTGAGATCGGTGGCCAGCCCGATCCGCTCTATGGAGGCCTCGGGGGCCTCGGAGGGTACCGCCAATACGGGCACCCGTACTTCCTGTATGACCTGGGAGGTCACGCTGCCCAAAAAGGTGTCGAGCTGGTGCGTGGCCCCTTTGGTGCCCATGATGATGAGATCCGGATTGACCTCTTCTGCCATCGCGATGATGGCCTCAGCCGGGTAGCCGGTGCGCAGCACCGGGGTGATTGGGATCTCCTCTTCCGTCTGCATGCGGGCCTGATAGGCCTGCAGATGCTCCAATGCCCGGATTTCTTCCTCGGCCCGCAGCGCATGGATGATCTCCTTGGGCGCCATCATGTCGGCCGAAGCGGCCAGGTTGTAGGCATGCAAGAAGGTGATCTCTGCTCCCAGCCGGCGGGCAAGTTGCAACGCAAACCCAAAGGCATGGTCGGCGTAGGCAGAAAAATCAGTAGGGAACAGAATCCGGGTCATGGGACGAGGTTATGGCCCCAAACTAGTCCGGTTTTTCTTCAGGCCGGATGCTGCGGTGCAGAGGGAGTCATGACTTTTGTCATGTGTATCAGTCCCACTCCCAGTTGCCGTCGGGCAGGCGAAAGATCATCCGGGTATTTTCTACCATGTCCAGGGAAATCTTGCCGTAGAGGTGGGGGAAGAGCTCTCCCCCCCGGGCCGGCTCCCAGCGGAGTATCTCCTTCACCCGCTTTGGTGGGATCTCCAGAACGATCAATTCGTCCTGACCCTCAAAATGCTTGGAGGCGCTTTCGAGGATCTGATCCTCGGTCGAGCAATGTACAAAACCCTCTTCCCGCAAAGAGCGGGGAGCCAGGAAGCCTCTCTCCATGGCCTGTTCCCAAGCCCGCGGTTCCACCAGGTGAAATATCATGGTCGAAAAAATCAGGTGCGGATTAAATCGAGCACAAAGGTAGGTATTTTTGGTTCATCTACGAAAGTAGTGGGAAGTAAATCAGCAGTTTCGGATATGGATAAAAATTACGATTCTCGAATTTCCCCACGAAAAGCTGGCCTCTTCTTCACCCCAATAGGGTATTTCTTCTGGTCAAGCC
>RFHL01001210.1 GCA_003696875.1 Bacteroidota bacterium
GAATTATCGTTTTTGGACCGATTGTTGTCTCGTTTTTTCCAGAGCACTACCCGTTACGGGCATTTTCTATCCCAAACATCCCTCCCTTTCTGCCTGCCTTTCTTAGCCATGTAAGAAATTGGGCGGCAGTTAAATGGTTCGGCGCCGCTTCTCCCATACTTTTGGGGTAATAACGCTCTTGTACATTATGAACACTGAAATTCTTTTCCGCTTTTCCCTCCTAAGCTTCTTGCTCGCCCTTCTGTTTCCCGTGTCGACTTCGGCCCAATGTATCAAAGGAGACTGCGATACCGGCAAGGGGGTCTACTCCTATCCCAATGGAGACTACTACAAAGGAGAGTGGCGCAGTGCCAAGCGGCATGGCGTGGGGGAATACCGCATGGCCAATGGCGACCTGTACGAAGGAGAATGGAAACAAGACGTCATGCACGGGAGCGGGGTATACACTTACCGCAATGGGGATGTGTATGAGGGGGAGTTTCAGAAAGGCAAGATGCACGGACATGGCGTTTACACCTATAGCAATGGCGACGTCTATGAAGGGGAATGGGAAGACGATCAGCAACATGGCGAGGGGGTCCTGCGCTCACCCAACGGAACGGAAATCTCTGGCATCTGGACCCAAGGCAAGGTCAACGGGCATGCCAAGTATTATTACCCCAACGGCGATGTGTACGATGGGGGCTATGCCAACAATAAGCGCAATGGGTTCGGTACCTTGTCGATGGTCTCGGGCAACATTTACGAAGGCAATTGGATCGATGGCCGGCGCGAAGGCGAAGGCAAAATGACTTTTGCCTCCGGGGTGATTTATGAAGGCAACTGGGTCGACGGGCGAATGACGGGCGAAGGCAAGCTCTCCACGCCGGAGGGATCTATGTATACCGGCGGCTTTCGCAACGGCAAGTACAATGGCTTTGGCCGGCTCGTACATGCCAATGGCGATGTGTATGAAGGCGAGTGGCTCAATGGCCGCAAGCACGGCCAAGGCACCTACCAATACAGTGACGGCAGCCGCTATGAAGGTCAATGGAACATGGACCGCCGCCATGGTGAGGGCATGTATGCCTACGCCGATGGTAGCGTATACGAAGGAGAATTCAATGGGGGAAAAGTCCACGGGGAAGGGACACTTACCCGCTCCGACGGAGAGGTCATCCACGGCATCTTCATGTATGGCCAACTCAAGGAGCCCAGATAAGGGCTCCAGACCAAAAGACCCTACAGAAAAGTCAAATCAGGGAGATCGGCATCCGTATCGATCTCCCTGATGTCATGATCGGGCTTGGCGTAGGACAGCCGGGCAAGCCGCTTTCCCTGATAGTATCCGTCCAGGGCTGCCCCGGCCAGGCTGCCGGCCCGCTCGGGGTCCAGAAACCCATCGGGACGCAGGGCGTCCCCGGGGACAAAGACTTCCTCCACCCGACCGACCACAAAGAGGGTCTGGTTGGCCAGTATGCGGTGTCGCTCCTGCACCACCAAGCCTATTTTTACCCGAGCCTCCCCGACATAGGGCGCCCGAAGCCGGCTATACTCCGGGCTGAGCCCTACGGCCTCAAACTCAGAGACATCACCGGGATAGCGGGCACTCGCCTGATGCGCCTGATGGTATATGCCCTCATGCACATGGTTGAGGGTAAAGGCCCCCGTCGCCTCCATATTGGTAAGGGTATGGCGTGGTACCACATCCGGGCGAATCAACAGCCCCATCAGGGGCGGATTAGCTCCGACATGGATCACCGAATTAAACAGGGAGAGATTGGGGGTTCCCTCTACATTCATGGTCCCACAAAGACACAGGCTCTTGTAGCCATTCAGGCTGTTGACCAGGGTCCGGCGATAGGCCTTGGGCAAGGCCAGGATATCATCGCCGGTAAAGTGTTTCACGGATTTCATAGGCATAAGCGCCGGCCCCCGGTGGGCCGGGCGAAGATTCGTGCTGACTAAAACAGAGAAGGCTGGTCCGATGTTCCGGGTTTTCGCCCAAAATGTTGATACGCCCGCTCGGTCGCCATCCGCCCCCGGGCGGTCCGCTTGATAAAGCCTTCCATGATCAGGTAGGGTTCGTATACCTCCTCGATGGTCTCGGCCTCCTCGCCCACCGCTGCGGCGATGTTGTTTAGCCCTACGGGTCCTCCCTTGAACTTATCGATGATGGTGAGGAGAATCTTGTTGTCCATGTCATCCAGACCTGACTCATCGACCTCCAGGGCCATAAGTGTCATCCGGGCAATGGCCAAGGTAATCTTGCCTTCCCCCTTTACCTGGGCAAAGTCACGGGTACGGCGAAGCAGGCGATTGGCGATCCGGGGCGTCCCCCGGCTGCGCCGGGCGATCTCCAGGGCCGCTTCGGGGGTGATCGGCACCTCCAGCACCGAGGCGGATCGCTGCACGATCCGGGCGAGGGTCTCGGCGTCATAGTACTCCAGGCGGGCATTGATGCCAAAGCGCGCCAACATGGGCGAAGTCAGCAGTCCGGCCCGCGTGGTCGCCCCGACCAGGGTAAAGGGGTTGAGGCTCAGCTCAATGCTCCGCGCGTTTGGCCCCGTCTCCACCATGATATCGATCTTAAAATCCTCCATGGCCGAGTACAGATACTCCTCCACCACCGGCGACAGCCGGTGGATCTCGTCGACAAAAAGGACATCTCCCGTTTCCAGGTTGGTAAGCAGCCCGGCGAGGTCGCCGGGCTTTTCCAAGACCGGCCCCGAGCTCGTGGTGATATGCGCGCCCAGCTCGTGGGCGATGATGTAAGACAGGGTCGTCTTGCCCAGACCGGGCGGGCCGTGCAGCAATACATGGTCCAGGGGCTCCCCCCGCAGCTTGGCCGCCTCCACAAATACCTTGAGGTTATCGGTCAGCTTTTTCTGCCCCGTAAACTCTGGCAGGCGCTGTGGCCGCAAACGGATCTCCTCCTCCGGGGAGGAGCCGGCCTGTGGACTGAGCAGATCATTGCGCATACGGATGGATCACATTTTTAGGAAAAACCCTGTTCTACTGGTAAAAATAGAAAAAAAGCCGCAAGCCTGCTAAGACTGGCAGCTAAGAAGCCAATAAAAGGAGGGAATCCCCGAGACATTCAAGGCTCTGGAGGAGGACTGAGAAGGGCCTTGTGGTGATCCAGGTTCAATACAAATGTATCGAAATCAACGCTTTTTTCGACAAAAGCCACGGCATTTCCATTCTCTCCTACCGTGAGGCTATCCGGAGCCGCCCCATGGGACATCACCAGGACCGGTACTTTCTGGAGCTTGAGTTCATCCTTGATCGCTTGCAGGAGATCCATCCCGTTCATATCCGGCAGGTGCAGGTCCAGGAGAATCGCTGCGGGCAGGGTCGATGCATCCTCCGCCCTTAGTCCGGCCAGATAGCCAATTGCGTCCTGCCCCCGCCCATATACCTTCAGGGGCGTTTCCACGCCCAGCATTCTAAAGGCTTCTTGGGTGAGTACCACATCAGCCGGATTATCTTCTATCAGTACAATGGATCGCCGAGCAGGGTGTGAGGATGGCGGTGCTTGCATGCGCAGAGGATCGGAATCAGAATCGATGGAAACTGCCTTGAAGGGCCGGTGTGTACTTGGAGTCTTACCAAGATGCCGAATTAATCCATCGAAAAAACATTTCGTGCAGGAGTAGCAGAAAACACCCTCTCAACGGTTCATATCCCTGCTTGACCGTTCCGGGTAAATCACGAAGCCGTCTCGGTATCCAAGGCTTCCATCTCCGCGCGCCGCAGCGCGGCGCGGAGGGTCTGCCGCAGGCCGATCAACTCACTCAGGCGGGCATCGCCCTGCTGCTGCAGCTTCCGGTAGCGGAGGCGCGACCGCCACTTGCGCCAGCTCCGCTGCCAGCGCATCGCCCCCAGACCTGTCAGGGGCGTGACCAGCAGATAGGCAAGGGCCCACCACCAGCCGCCCAGGGCGGCGACGATCCCCGCCTGAATCAGATACAAGAGTGGAACCAAAACC
>RFHL01001211.1 GCA_003696875.1 Bacteroidota bacterium
GGAGAAGCAGGGGGAGGAGGTAGGGGCGCATGTAGACATTCATTTTTATTCTCCCCACCCCTCCGGGCCCAGCGTCGCGCGCATATGCATCCCGCCCTCCCGCTCAATGTAGGTCTCGACCTCGACCAGCGAGACGCCGTCGCGCTCATAGCGCGTGACCGACTGGCTGTGACCCGCCTCGGAGGTGTGGCTGTAGGTTTCCACGATTTCGAAGCCCTGCTTCAGGGCCGCGTCAAACCGGGCCTCGTCCACGTTGACCAGGCCCTTGGTCAGGCGCATGCGATGGGGTTCCAGGACATCCCAGGGGGCATCAGACATAGCAAAAGGGTTAGGCGCGCCACGAAAAAGACGATCTCTACTTTGACATCTGTTGGGCGTAGCGAAATCCCGCGTAGCGGGAACTTCTGGCATCCCCATCAGGGAAAGAGCGCGATGTGCACCACCGACTTGGCCGGCAGGCTGACACTCAGAGATCCCTTTCGGGGCTTGGGTACTGAAAAATCTTCAAGACGGACCTGTTCTGCCTGACCAAAATCGTTGTACGCTTGCATGTCGGGGGCGGTGATGATGCGGCCATGGGCCTGTCGGAACCGCTCGTCGCTGATGCGCAGATCGATAGGATGGGCCTGATTCGGATCCAGGTTGGCGATGGTCAGGTGCAGGGTGTCGCCCTGCATGGAGGCGGAGGCGTGCAGGGCGGGGAGATCCTCCCCGCCGACGGTATAGCGCGGGCTGTTGAGATTGACCGGGAGCAGGCGCCCGCCTTGGTGCACCTGGTACATCTGGAAGACGTAGTAGGTCGGCGTCAGCACCATCTCTTCCTCCTGGGTCAGGACCACTGCCTGCAACACATTGACCATCTGGGCAATGTTGGCCATTTTGACCCGCTCGGCATGCTGGTTGAAGATGTTGAGGTGAACCGCCGCGACCAGTGCGTCGCGCAGGGTGTTTTGTTGGTAGAGAAAGCCCGGTTCAGTGCCTGCTTCGACCTCATACCAGGTGCCCCACTCATCCACGATCAGGTGTACCCGCCCCTCCGGATCATACTGATCCATGATGGCGCTGTGCTGGGTAACCAGATGGTCCATTTCCAGCGCCTGCTCCAGGGTGCGGGCCCAGCCGGCCTCGTCAAACTCGGTGGCGGGAACCTTCTTGCCCCAGCCATAGGGCAGGGTATAGTGATGGAGCGAGACGCCCTTCACCATCCATTGCTGGCGCTGGGTGCCTTCCATAAAGACCCGCATCCAGTTGTAATCCCCCGAGCTGGGGCCTCCGGCAATCTTGTAAAGCGGGCCACGCACGTAGGAGGCAAATTGGCGGTAGAGATCGGTATAATATTCCGGCCGCATGTTGCCGCCGCAGCCCCAGTTTTCGTTACCGATCCCCCAGTACTTGACGTCCCAGGGCTCCTCCCGCCCGTTTTGGCGGCGGAGATCTGTCATCGGGCTCTTATGGCTGGCCGTCACATACTCCACCCATTCCGAGGCCTCGCGTACCGTGCCCGAGCCGACATTCAGGTTGATGTAGGGATCGGCGCCGATTAGTTCGCAGAAATCCAGAAACTCATGCGTGCCAAAGCTGTTGTCCTCCGTAACCCCGCCCCAGTGAATGTTGACGATCGCGGGCCGGTCCTCTCTTGGGCCGATGCCGTCCCGCCAGTGATAGGTGTCGGCAAAGCAGCCGCCGGGCCAGCGGAGTACGGGCACCTGCAGGGCCCGCAAGGCCTCAACCACATCCGTGCGAAAGCCCCGCACATTGGGGATATCCGAGTCTTCGCCCACAAAGATGCCGCCATAGATGCAGCGACCGAGGTGCTCGGCAAAGTGCCCGTAGATTTCCGGCGCGATGATTTCCCCGGCTTCATCGGGGTGGAGGTAGATCGGCGTTTGCGCCCGCAGGGTACCCGAGAGGCCCAGCAGGGCGATCAGGAAAGGGATAAATCGGTGAGTCATAGAAAAGTAGTAGTAGGGCAAGCGTGGCGGGGAAAAGGAAGAGCGCTTTATGCGTCTGTCACCGCCTTGAGGCTGATGTCGAGGCTTCGCACCGAGTGGGTCAGCGCCCCCATGGACACATAGTCCACGCCCGCCTCGGCGGCGGCGCGCACCGTCTCCAGGGTGATGCCGCCTGAGGCCTCCGTCTCGGCCTGATCGCCGATCAGAGCCACGGCTTCCCGCATCAGAGCGGGTGACATATTGTCCAGCAGGATGCGGAATACCTGTCCGGTGGCGAGGGCCTCCCGCACCTCGTCCAGGTTACGGGTTTCCACCTCGATCTGAAGATCGAGACCCTTCTGGTCCAGGTAGGCCCGCGCCGCCGCCACCGCGGCGGTGATGCTGCCGGCATAGTCGATGTGATTGTCCTTGATCAGGATCAGGTCATAGAGCCCGAAGCGGTGGTTGACGCCCCCGCCGATCTGCACCGCCCACTTTTCCAGATGCCGGATCAGGGGCGTGGTCTTGCGGGTGTCCAGCACCCGGGTCTTGAGCCCGGTCAGGCTATCCACCACCGCCCGGGTGGCGGTGGCGATGCCGCTCATGCGCTGCATGCTGTTCAGTACCAGGCGCTCCGCTTCCAGGATGGTCCGGGGGTCTCCCTTGACCTCAAAGGCCACGTCACCCGGCCTGACGGGGCTCCCATCGTGGATGAAAACCGTCATCCGCAGTCCCGGATCCACCGCCGCAAAGATGCGGCCTGCCAGAGCCACCCCGGCCAGGATGCCTTCATCCTTGATCAGGCAACGCGCGCGGGCCACCTGGCCCGCCGGGATGGTGGAGCGGGAGGTATGGTCACCCGGGCCGATGTCTTCGGTTAGGGCGGCTTGAATAATTCGCTCGGTTTCGGGATGATTGAGAAAATCCATTGGGCTTTTGCTTTGGGCGCCGCATCGGCGCCAGAAACCCGAAAGTAAGGATAATTTGGAAACCTTGGCGGCCATTGCCCCACTGAAATAGTGGCCAGGATATGCAGGCTGCAGCGTACACCAGGACAAACCAGGCAGCTTTGGCCCCCTGAAATGAAACTTGGGCCCTTATCCTGTAAATCCTGATTAAAGATGGACGGGATTAACGGGATGATTGAAGATTAGGGCGAACCAGGAGCTTTTGTGCCTTCCCGAAAGGCATCACCAAGCCTCAAAAACCATCCTTTTAATCCTGTCCCAACCAGACGAGACGGGATGAACACTCCCCTCACATGCCCAGCAGTACCTTCCGCTGCAACTCCC
>RFHL01001212.1 GCA_003696875.1 Bacteroidota bacterium
GGCGGCTGGGGGTGAATCACAACCGGGGGGACAGCGCCGAGCTGTACCTGCGGCTGATGGAAGGCGAGGAAGTGGTCGCGGAGCGACGGGTGTGGGCGACGGACAGCATCGCGCCGGTGCAGCGCCTGCATACGCAGGCAGTCCTGACCTTTGAGCTGGCCGGTGAAACCCGGGCCGATGCCGGCATCTACGATGCCGAGGGCAATCTGTACTTCTTGCTGTCGGAGGACAAACTGTTTCGTCCCGGCCTGCAGCGGCAGCGCTACATCATGGGCAAAGAGGTGCCGGCGGGCCAGGATTATTGGGTGAAAATCATCTCCGAAGGGGGAGAAGTCCTCGCCGAGACCCGGCTGAACCCGGATGGCCCGGAGCCGGTGGTGAACCCGGTACGGACCCTAAGGGGCCAGTTTGAGATGGAGGTAAGCGAGCTGCAACGGGATGTGCGGCTGGCCATCTACGATGCCGACGGGACCATCAAACGGGTGATGTACGACATCGACCGGCTCAATCCGGGCAAGAAGCGCTTTTCTTACCTCTTTGACCATGTGCAGGGGCCGGGCGCGACCTTCTATGTACGGCTGACCAATCAGGCCGGAGAGGTACTCTGGGAAAAGGCGATTGTGGACGAATAGGCCCCAAGGACATACGCCATAAAAAATGCCGGTCTGGGAAGACCGGCATTTTCACATCTAAAAGCTTTATTGGATGAAGAAAGACTCAAACGTTGTGTCTCCGTGGAGAGCCGTTCCATTTATTGTACTGGTTGTGGGAGAATTGGTTGCCCCATTCAGGCAGAGAAATCGACCAATGTGTACGTGAATCCAACCACTGTGTCGCTTCTATCGATCATTGTGTCGGGGCACTAGCAACGAGATGTCTGTCAAGGGTTTGAGCCCAGAGGAAAGGCCCCGACAACCGGCCTTTCCAGGCCAGCACGGAGGCTTCCCCTGAGCATCAACTGCTTATAAGGCGCTACCCTCCTTCCGAGCACCCCCATCTTCGACACGTAAAAAGGCCGATCCGCTGGCGCATGGATTTGAAGCCGGGGAAGCGGACTGCCTTACCGGGTTTCAACTCGCCATAAGTGGCCAAAATCTTACATTCGGAAACCGGATCGCATCAGACCTGGGTGAGGTTTTCGTAGAGAATCCAGGCCCCATAGCCGAGGCAGAGCAGGGAAGAGAGGACACTCAGCACCAGCTGCAAACCCAGATTCCCTACCACCCGCTTGGACACCGGCAGGCTCAGCAATCCCGCCGCCAGCAGCATTCCGAGGATGGAGCCAAGACCAAAGATCAGGAGGTATAGCATACTGACCGCGCTGCTGGAGATCTCGCTCATCACGAGGAGCACCATGGCACCGCTACCGGCCAGGCCATGCACCAGCCCCACGCCGTAGGCGAGGTGGTGCTTGGTGCCTTCGTCGGCAAGATGGTGGGTATCTTCCCGAAAGCGCCATACCTGCACCAGGCGATAGCCTCCCAGAACCATCAGCATCACCCCCACTGCCGCTTCCAGATAAGAAAACATAGACTCGGGGACAGACAAACGCCCGACGATGATCAGCAAGCCAATAAGCAGGATGGTCGAGGTATGTCCCAGGCCCCAGAAGATGCCGTCTTTGACCGCCAGAGCCAGATGTTGCCGCTTGGTGGCAATGTTGCTGACCGCAATCAGGTGATCGGCCTCAAAGGCGTGACCAAAGCCGACCAGTGCGGCAAAGAAGAGAGAGAAACTGACTTCCATAGGGATAAAGCTGAAGGAAAAAGTCTCGGTGGCAAAAGTTAATCAAAAAAGACGATCCGGTGGTTCCCGGTGTCGGCGACGGCGAGGGTTTTTCCTGCCACCGACAGATGAAAGGGCCAATAGAGGGCCTCGTCGGTGCGCAAGGTACTGGCTGCGTTTTCGGATCCGGTGACAAAATCAGGAGGACCCATGATGCCCTGCGCGGGTGGATTATGCGCATCAGGGATTTGGGGATACCAGAGCAGGCGGCTGTTGCCGGTGTCAGCGACCCAAAGGCCTTCCCCCTGGAAGCCCAGGTCGTAGCACCAGTTGAGGGTTTGCGCCGAGGGAAACAGGCCATACTGGTTTTGGCCGTTGCTCTGAAAATCAGGCTGGCCGATGATCACATCGGCCGGTTGCGCCGGGGCCGTAGCGGCCTCGTGCCACAGCAAGACCCGGTAATATTGGGTATCGGCGATGGCCAGCTGTCCTCCGGGCCCTACCTTAACCGAGTACGGCCAGATCGCATGATCGGGATCGTATTCGCGCGCGCCAAAGTCCGGCTGACCAATCACCGCGTCGGCGGCGGCCATCGTCTCGTGGGGCCAGTCACTGTAGACCAACACCCGGCGGTTGCCGGTGTCAGCCACCCAAAGTCGCTGTCCGTCGGACCACAGCCCATACGGCCAGTACAGACTCCGGGCGGAGGGAGCTGCCCCCACGCCCTCGACATTGGGGGCTACGCTGGCCTCATCTGGCTGCCCGAGAATGACGTCCGCCGGCTGTCCGTCTCGCTCTGGCCAGGTATGCCACAGCAGCACCCGATGGTTCCAGGCATCGGCAATGGCGAGGCGCTGTCCGTCGGTCCAGAGGCCTGAAGGATAATGCAGGGTGGCGGCGGTGGCGGCACCGCCTGCATTGCGGCCGGTGGCATCGCGGCCCAGCTGCCCCAGAACCACATCGGCAGGCGCATGCCTGCCACCTGGGCGCTGATTCCAGATAAACACCCGGTTTTGGCCCGTATCCGCCACCAGCAAGCGATCCTCATGCAAAAAGATCCCCCTCGGCGCCAGAAAAGGGCGCTCAGCGGGTCCGTAGAAGTACTGGCACTGCGCTTGCCGGGCTGGATGCGGAGGAATGAATTGATGCATAAGGAAAAATCAGAAGCGAAAAGTCCCCGATCCCCTTTCGCCTGGGGGAACCGGGCTGGCCCTTGGGGCCCCACCTAGCAAATACGAGGCA
>RFHL01001213.1 GCA_003696875.1 Bacteroidota bacterium
ACCGTAGCCGCAAGCTCGGCTACAACGAAAAGCGGGAGTACGAGCAGCTGGAGGCCGAAATCCCCCAGTTGGAGGCCCGCAAGGCCGAGCTGAGTGCCCAGCTCGAAGCCGGTGGCACCGACTACGAAGCCCTCGCCAGCCTCGCCCAGGCGCTCGAAGCCCTCCAAAACGAGCTTGACACCAAATCAGACCGCTGGCTGGAGTTGGCCGAGATCGCGGAGGGAGGTGGGTGAAAGGCTTTTTTCGCCCAAACAGACCAACTCGAACGTGCTACTCACTTCTGAGCATAGGAATGGCAAAAGCAAAGATTATTGGGGTTTGGGCCAATTTTTGGACAGGCCGGAACTCTCCCTATCTACCTGAATCAGCGCAGAAGGAAAGCTCATCATGTCTGCCAGAAGTGATTCAGTATTTGGATGAGGGGGTCCGGTTGATTTCGCAGCGAGGTGGCCAAGTGGCCTGCCCATATACAGGAAAAAACATTGGATTTCCCACGATCCTTACCGACGGAGACTGGCTATGGAGCCGGGAGTATTTGTACTACGTGAGGGAATTCAACTTTGAGATTCCCCCTCCATTGCTCCACCATATTGCCCTCAACGCCTACCAGCCACCCACTGCGGAACGTATCGGACAAGAGCGTTTGCACGAACTGTATACCTTGTTCGAGGGGCAGTACTAGGCCCCAGGGTTTAGGGGTATCGGCAAGGTCTCTCTCCCCTTCGGTACTTGTGCAGATGTCAACATGAAGTAAACTTCCAAAATGGCCACAGAATGAAGGTTCCCCATCCCAATACCTGCATTCACCGGGGTGAAAGCGAGCTTTTTGGCTTTTGGGCCTTCCTTATTCTTCTGGTAGCCATAGCTATCCCTATTTATTGGGGAACAGGCGAGTTCGTATTTCCCGCATTTGCGGGAACCTTTCATCTGGCGCTGGCAACCCTTGGCATCTGGTACCTTCTACAGGAAAGGGTCACGTTTTGTGCCCGGCAAGAATACCTGCATGTACGCCGTCCCTTTAGATTCAAGCAAAGAGAAATGAAGATCCCTTATCTCGGAGATCCGCCGGGTTGTGTACATAGAAGAAAAGCACCGTGCGGGTTTATATGGATCTCATCACCAGCTATCGATTGAATTAACAGAGCAGGCCATCCGTCTGTCGGTTAGAAAGGCGACCCTCTGGAGGAAAGAGGATCCATTGCAGGGTCTTCTTCAGTTTTTCCATCGCCAGGGGTGCAAAGTCACATTGGCATGAGTTCCCCTCAAGATGGATTCGCAGGGCCATGTAGGATGGGAACACATTTGCCCAAACACATCGGACGGGACCAATGAAAGAGCAGGCATTTTCTCCCGGGAAGAAGGTACACCCAAGGCGGGGGGTAGCACTGCTTATGAAAAGCAAGAGCCTGACCCATCTTACAGGGAAAGAATGAGCCTTTTACCCGTTCCCCCCATGAAAAACCCGGTACGGTTCATAATTCCCCTCGCCCTCCTGATGCAACTCGGATGTGCCGCCCGGGAAACCGGACAGACTTCTATGGCATGTACCTCTTTCCGGCAGATGGAGACTCTTCTGGATTCTGTACATTTTGATTTTGTACACAGTCTTGACCTCGGAATGCGGCTTGCCTACAGAGACTATACCCCATTTCGCATGGACTCGACCCTGGGGGACCAGGATACCTGCGTGGTCTTCGGTCAGGTGAATTTTTCCCGACGCCTGGCGTACCAAGGGGCTTTTTGGCAATCCGGGCAGCGCATCCTCTTCAGGCCTGATGGTCCGGACGCCTTTGTTTTGTGCGATTTTTCCCTGAAAACCGGAGACAGCCTCTTCAGCCGTCTCTCTGGTGCCGGAGATTCGTCCATCTATGATTACAAAATGACGTTGTTGGCAGTGGTATTTGATACCTGCCTCCACGATTCGATTTCCATCTTCTTGCACAAGGGCCTTCAGGAGACCGTCGGGGTGCAGGCAAGCAGGAATATCCGCCCCCTGGACAAACTGGTCTTTGCCTCTCCCCAGCGGGGATTGGTAGGGTGGGTTACAGGCTGGGACAGCCCTGATTCCGGCCACGTCGACTACTTTCGGAAGACCAATTTTTCGGAATCTTATACCTGACCCCCAGCCTCCCTTATGAATATGCCTGGTTCAGCAAGGCAGGAAATCTGAAGGAATTCCCCTATTTTAAAGGTACGGACTGTTTTGAAGCGCATCCCAGCCACTAGAAGCCTTGCCACGCATGCTTGACAGCCTATCCGGTCCTTGGCTGGAGTTGGCCGAGATCGCGGAGGGAGGTGGGTGAAATGACCGCATTCTATGGAAACGCCTTTGAGGAATAGAAGCCTGATGCTGGGCCAGCGCCGGTATATCACGCTGGCTCTGGCTATCGCTGTAGGCTTTGCTTGGCTCCTTTGGTCAAGCAGCTGTAGCCCGACCAGAGATCAGGAGCTAACGGATATGTTTGAGTCTTTTCCAGGCACCCCTGAGGCCTATGCCTCTCAGCTCCCCCTTGACTCGCTCTGGGTGTATATCGATTCCACCTACGGCATCTTTAGTACGATGCGATCCCGCATAGAGCCCGATTCCCGGGTGGGGCGGCACCTTGATACAGTATCCGGTGGCATCCGGGATACGGACGTGAAGTACTTGGCTATCGCATACTATCTTTATAAAAAGGGGCTCCCTGTAGATAAAGCACAGGTGAAGAAGCTATTCCATGAATACCGGCTGCAAAGTTGGGAGAAACTGGAGAAGGAGCGTTTCCTGATTGCCAGGAAAAATGATATGAATTTTCGACAGGGTGATACGATTTTTCTGGCGATTGAACCTCAGGCGGATTCTAGTAATTCGATTTGGCTTGATCATCCATTTTACCAAGTGGTAGCGGAAACTGGCCCATTGGTCGAACTGGATATTTCAGCCGTTATTTTGGAAAAAGACACCAGTCCTATTTATGAGACAAAAGTGGAACCTTACAGGTTAGATTATCGCCTCTTGGTTACTTCGATCAGCCATAGTCAAGTGTACTTAGGGAACAAGCCTTTAAAAACAGGAGATACAGTCGATTTTTGTTCCAATTGGTATGGCAAGTTGTTCAAATGAGCAACTTGGAAATGGGTAAAGGGGGCATTGCCTCCCCCTAAACGAATACCAAGGCGAATTCCAATCCGATATGATAGCCATCCTTCCCTTTGGTTCTATGACTTTTTCCCACCAACCACTTCCTTAGCTAGGCCGACACCGGTTTCCCTCCTGCTTTCCCAAGCGTAGAAACCAGTGGTAACCGCGTTGAGAGGGATACAGCCAAAACGCGATCCCGCGATCGAACCTTTGCGAGGAACAGGGAGAACGAAACGACTGTGAGCATGAGTACGCGGATGGGGCCTTGATGGGTGCTCCCAGGTACCACCCCATTCTCATCCTCCCCTCTCCAGCCACCGCCTGACCTCCGCCTCGCTGAGGCCTGTCTGTTGGCAGATCGCCTCGATCGACTCTCCTTGCCCAGCCAAGAGGCGCGCTACCCGCTCGTCTTCCATCAGGTAGCAGAAGACGACCTCGTAGAGCGGATTAGGGATGCGCACCGGGTTGGCCATAAGGCAACGATACAGATTTTTGACCTTGGCGATGAGGATAGGAGCGGAAAAAGGAACCCGGTGCCTACTCTACCTTTCCAAGATTCTCCCAACCAAAAAGCCTCCTGAGGCCAGGACCAGACTAATAAATCCTCTTCATCTCGCAAAAAAACGCATACCTTGCCACCACCATGTCCTTCCGCTTGTTTCTCCTCCTGGCACTCCTGCCCGCCGCTTCGCTGCTGCGCGCGCAGGTACCCGACACCACCGCCCCTGCCGCACTGGCCAATAAGGCCTGGGCCTTTCATCAGGCGGTGGGCTGGGACAGCTCGGCCCATTACTATCAGCAAGCCGCCGAGGGCTACTATCGCCTGGGGAGACGGACTGAGGCGATCGATATGTGGTGCCGGGCGGCACGGGATCGCTACAACCTGGGAGAATATGAAGTGGGATTTTCTCTGGTGGAAAAAGCCCGGATACTCGTCGGGGATGTCCCCCCGCAGGATTCGGTCTCTTTGGTCCGCATCTACCGGGCCCGGGGGCTTTACTTCCTCAATACCGGCCGCCTGGACAGCGCCCACCTGGCCTACGAGGCTGCTTACCAACTGGTGCAGGCCCTTCCTCAAACCCCTCTCGCCCTGCAAGCCGATGTCGTCGAAGAGCATGCCGTGGTCCTGGGCCATCGCGGCTTCCGGGAGGAGGAGCAGGCTCTGCTGAGGGATGCCCTGCGGCTGCGACAGCAATGCTGCGCGCAGAGCGAACCTCTGGCCGTTACGCTCAGCAACCTCGGCTTCTCCTTCTGGCAACTCGGCGACTATGCCCGGGCGACCGACTACTTTGCCCAGGCGCTGCGGCACCTGGAGGACATACAGAGTCCCAACAGCTATCTCATCGCCACCATTGGCAACAACCTCGCCTACGGCTACGGGCAGCAGGAGCGCTGGGACGCGCAACTCGAAGCCTATCAGGGGGTGCTCGCCCTCTACCTCGACGATCTGGGCGAAATTCACCGCGATGTAGCCATCTGCTACAACAATCTGGGTTATACCTATGGGCAAATGGGTCGCCATGTCGAGCAAGGCCGCTACTACCGCAAGGCCCTGGCCGTGCGCCAGCAGTTGCTGGGCCCCGACCATCCCGACCTGGCGGTGAGTCATCAGAACCTCGGCTTCTGGTATGCCGAAAATGACCAACCTGCGGCAGCAGAGCGCAGCTTTCACGAAGCCCTGCGCATCCGGGAACAAGCCTTCGGGCCACGACACCCGGAGGTCGCCCGCGCCCACAACAGCCTCGCCCTCTTCTACATCGGACAGCGGGAGCTCCAGGCGGCCCTGGCC
>RFHL01001214.1 GCA_003696875.1 Bacteroidota bacterium
CCCCCGGGGCCGCCGCCTGCCCCGTTCGCCGCCCCTGACAGGAACCTCCGTGCCGTCCCGGAAGTCCTCCTGTGCGAGCAACGTGAGGAGACCCAGGCCCGGTACGAGGCCCTGGGCCTCTACGATGACCCAGCCCTACGGGACCCGACCCGGTGCCATGTTCTCGTGGATGGTCTGGCTGGCGTTGGCATTTGTGGCCGCAGGAATTGCACTGTCCACAAGTACGCGCCCAAGCAAGGTCCACCCGAATGGCCACGTCTCCCACCTAGGTCCGCTCCATACTCCCAAGGTCTGCCTCCCTCGGGGAGCACTGATGTGTCCACCCCTCCACCAGCGCCGATTGCCCCGCCGGCGTGGGTAGCCGAACTGGTTGGCCCGCCCCGAGACGCTGATGACGGCGGTGCTATTCCTCCGGGTGCCCTGCCGGCGCCCGGTGCTGCCGACGATGATGATGACGCCGCCCCCGCACCCGGCGCCGCCGTCCCCCCGCCGTCCTTTCGCTGCCCAGCGCTTTCTGCGACAGGACAGGTATGTGGCGTTCCCATGCCCTGCAAACTTCACCCGGTGATTTGTAAGGTCATGTGCAGTCGTGGTCCTGGCAGGCGTGTGCCATGCAACATTAAAAACTGCTATGAACACCGCCCCTGGGAAAGGACCGCTGCCGTGAGCAGCAGCAACGACGATGACGCCCCCCTCGATGACGTGACCCGCCTTGAGCGGGAGCTGGAGAAGGTCCGGCGGGAACGGCTTCGTGCAAAAAATCGGCACGGCAGCATAAAGTACGACGGGGAAAGACGCAGGCAGGACTACCGAAAGATGGTCGAGAAGGGTTTCCCTGACATACCAGAGTACCTCTTTGGCAAAGCCTGCCTCGCGCCCTCAAAGACGACTGGGAACATCTGCGGCCGCACCTCTCCCTGCTGCCTGCCAGGACACATTTATTCCCTGGCTGACCCGCCAGTTAAGTGTCCGCGTTGTGATGGGAATCTTCCCTGCATAAAAAAGAAGCACCTGCCCCCACAACAACCGGTTGCCTTTACCTTCATGTCCGAGGCAAGGTACGCCCAAGCCGCCACGGATGCGGGGCTAGAAAACGAAGGCAGGCTATGGGTCCCTCCCCCACTCTCCGACTTTGACGCCAGGATTCGACAACTCCAGCAGGAGCTAGAAGAAGCGCGCTCTCGAGGTCGAACAGATGGCGATGCACAGCAGGCACCCCCTCGGCCAACCAACGCTCCCCCGCCCCAAATGCCGGCGGGCCCCACACCACCCCGAGGCC
>RFHL01001215.1 GCA_003696875.1 Bacteroidota bacterium
ATTCTATTCCAAGGTGTTACAAAGGAAAAAAAATACATGAAAAGCTCTTCGGAAATACGTCAAACGTTCTTCGATTTTTTTGAACAAAAACTACACCAGATCGTCCCTTCTGCGCCTATCGTACAGAAGAACGATCCTACGCTGATGTTCACCAACGCGGGAATGAATCAGTTTAAGGATATTTTCTTGGGTGTAAAGCCCCCCACAAGCCCCCGCGTGGCCGACACCCAAAAGTGTCTGCGGGTGTCGGGAAAGCACAACGATCTGGATGAAGTAGGCCACGACACCTACCATCATACCATGTTCGAAATGTTGGGAAATTGGTCCTTTGCTGATTATTATAAAGAAGATGCGATAAAATGGGCCTGGACCTTACTGACTGAACGGTTTGAATTACCGGCTGAACGGCTCTATGCGACGGTGTTTGGCGGCGACGAAGGTGACAAGCTGGGCCCCGATGCCGAGGCCGAGCGGGAGTGGGAAAAGTACCTGCCCAAGGAGCGGATTCTCTACGGAAACAAGAAGGACAATTTCTGGGAGATGGGCGACACGGGTCCGGCCGGTCCCTGCTCCGAGATCCATCTGGATCTGCGTCCCGAGGCGGAGCGAAAAGCAACGCCTGGACATGAACTCGTCAACGCCGATCACCCCCAGGTCGTCGAGGTCTGGAACCTCGTTTTCATCCAGTTTGAGCGCCGGTCCGACGGCAGCCTGCGGGACCTGCCGCAGCGACACGTCGATACAGGTATGGGCTTCGAGCGCCTGGTGATGGCCCTGCAGGGCAAGACCTCGACCTATGACACCGACCTCTTTGATCCTACCCGCAGCTTCCTGGAGCGCCGCACCGGCCTAGCCTATGCCGAGGCCTCCGAGGCCCAGCAGATTGCGATGCGGGTGGTGATGGACCACATCCGGGCCATCGTCTTTACCATCGCCGACGGTCAGATCCCCTCCAATACTGGGGCGGGCTATGTGATCCGGCGCATCCTGCGCCGGGCCAGCCGCTACGCCTTCTCGTATCTCTCCCTGACCGATCCCTTCCTGAACGAAATGGTCCCCCTGCTCGCTACGCAGTACCGCGATGTCTTTCCCGAGGTGCACAAGCAGCTCGACTTCATCCAGCGGATCATTCTGGAGGAGGAAAAGGGATTTCTCCGCAAGCTGGAGAGCGGCTCCATCATGTTTGAGGAATACCTGCAGGCGCATCCCGGGCAGCAGGTCGTCGATGGCGACTTTGCCTTCAAACTCTATGACACCTTCGGCTTCCCCATCGACCTGACCCAGGTCATGGCCCGTGAGCATCAGCGTACGGTCGACATGGAGGGCTTTGAGCGCAACCTCGCCGCCCAGAAGGCCCGCAGCCGGCAGGCTTCGGAAACCCAGGCCGGCGATTGGGAGATCGTCCACCAGGTATCGGGCCTGCCCGTATTTGTGGGTTATGACACCCTCGAAATGGATACCCGCATCCTGCAGCAGCGCCAGGTCAAGGCCAAAAAGAAAACCCTCTACCAGATCGTCCTGGAAGAAACGCCCTTCTACGCCGAGAGCGGGGGACAAGTCGGAGACCAGGGCACCCTGTCCAATGGCCAGGAGACCCTGAAAGTCCTGGATACCCAGTGGGAAAACGAGCTCATCATCCACACAGTGGATCGCCTGCCGGCGAATCCCGAGGGCAGTTGGAGGGCCGTGGTCGACGGTACCCGTCGTCGCGACATCAAGGCCAACCACTCGGCCACCCACCTCATGCACGCCGCCTTGCGCCGCGTACTGGGTCCCCATGTCGAGCAGCGGGGCTCGCTCGTCACCGACGAGCTGCTGCGCTTTGACTTCTCCCACTTTGCCAAGGTAAGCAACGAAGAGCTGAGCCAGGTCGAGCAGATCGTGAACGAAAAGATCGCCAGCAACATCCCTCTGATTGAGTATCGCGGCATGCCCATCGAGGAAGCCAAGGCTATGGGCGCCATGGCCCTCTTTGGAGAGAAGTATGGCGAGCAGGTGCGGGTGATCATCTTTGATCAGGACTATAGCGTCGAGCTGTGCGGAGGCACCCACGTTGCCCAGACGGGCGACATCCGGCTCTTCAAGTTTCGCTCCGAAGGCTCCGTCGCGGCGGGCATCCGCCGCGTGGAGGCCGTCACCGGCAAAGCCGCCATTGAGTACCTCAGCGAAAAGGCCGACACCCTCGACCGCGTGATGGCCCTGCTCAAGGGGGCCCAGGACCCCGAAAAGGCCGTCGCTAACCTGATTGAGAAGCAACGACAACTCGAAAAAGAGCTGCACCAGCTCAATGCCGAGAAACTCGGCCGCCTGAGCGGCGAGCTCAAAGCCAAGGCCCAGCCTGCCGGTGACATCCAGCTGATCCGGGAAATCGTGTCGGTCGGCTCGGCCGATGACCTCAAGCAGCTGGCCTTTGACCTGAAGAAAATCACGGAAAATACCCTGGTGGTGCTGGGAGCCGTGGTCAACGAAAAGCCGCTGCTCAGCGTCATCATGAGCGATGAGTTGGCCAACAGTGGCCGTTTCCACGCCGGCAACATGGTTCGCACCCTGGCCCGTAACATCCAGGGCGGCGGGGGCGGGCAGCCCTTCTTTGCCACCGCCGGGGGCAAGAACCCCGACGGCCTGCAGGCCGCACTGGATCAGGTCACCGAATTCGTCTGAGACCGGGACAGTCCCTGACACCCGTGTACCGCCGGGCGCTTCCTCTCACTGTAGGCGCCCGGCGCTTTTATGTTCAAAAACTCAATGAGGCTGCCTGGCCCAGGCGGTATCGGACAGGCTGCCCAGGTAGAGCATGCCATCGACCTCCTCCACGCTGGTCACGGGGGCAAAGCCCCCGGTCGGGTCCTGCCGCAACTCTACAACTTGCCCCGCCAGGTCCAGGCCGACGAGCAGTCCATAGCGCACCTCCCGGGGCTGCAACCACAGCGGCAGCCGCACAATGATCTTGCGCAAAAATGGGTGTGGCAGCACCGCATCCAGCATGGGATTGCGAGGATTGGCAAGAGCGATCCAGTAGCGGTCGCGGCCATTCGTTGAAATGCCATCCGGAAAGCCGGGCAGGTTGTCGATCAGGACCTCGTGCTGCCCGGCGCGCGGGCCCGCGCGCCAGTAGCGTATCACCCGGTAGGTGGAGGTCTCCGTTACCAGCACCGCCTGCTGATCGGGGCTCACCGCCACCCCATTGGCGAAGTAGAGGCTGTCAAGGACCACCTCGGTCTCGCCCGTCGCCGGGTGATAGGCCAGCAGCCGGCCATGAGGCCGGTGCTCCAGTAGGTCGGAGCGATAGTCTCCGACGGGAAACTTGTCCGAGGCATCGGAGAAATAGATGGTGCCATCGTGGGCGATGTCCACATCATCGGTAAACCCAAAGGGTCGCCCGCCGGCGGCGGTGGTGAGGACCTCAATCTTTCCCTGCGGATCAATCGACAGCAGCCCCTGATGGGCATCGGCGACGATGAGGTTTCCCGCCGGGTCCCAGGCGAGGCCCAGGGGCCGTCCTCCAGTATGGGCAAAAACCTCCGGATGCGTGCCATCGGGAGCGAAACGGAGGATCTCTCCGGAGAGCAGCCCCCCGTATACCCGCCCCAGGCTGTCGACGGCGATGTCCTCCGGCCCTGCCCCAAAGGGCAGGGTGGAGACCCGCTCGGCCGGGGCCAGGGAAGCGGTCTGGGTGTAGGGGGGCGCCCCCAGCTCGGGGGCGGCGGGTGGGGTCCAGACCGCCGGATCTATGGGCACCGGCCAAAAGAGGAGGTAGAGCAGGACCAGGGTCAGGAGCCCCAGCAAGG
>RFHL01001216.1 GCA_003696875.1 Bacteroidota bacterium
CATAGGCAAAAGGTAAAGGGCGAAAGAATGGATTGAGAGCAAAGAAGACCGAAAATGACAAATGTCCCCGGCAGATTCCTGATATGGAATCGTACATTTTTTTATTCGTACTATTCTCCCGGAGGATATTCTCTTATAGTTACGCATCCTGGTACGAAAAGGTAGCCTGATGCAAGGATTTTTCCGGCTTTTTTTTATCCCTCGTAGCGAATCAGGTAACAAGCGTTTTCATTGCTTGAATATTCGGTATAATGCGACCATTCTCAAGTCAGTCCATTTGCCCCCGGTCTTGTGCCGAAGGAGAAAAGCGCATCCTGGAGGAAAGTGCAAAAAGAAAGAGGGGCCTCCCGTGTCGGAGAAGCCCCTCTTTGCCATGATTTTGCAGGCTGATCGCCTTAAAGGTCCATACCGACCATTTGCTCCGGCACCACAATCTGGTCAAACTCATCCGGAGTCAGGAATCCCAGCTTAACGGCGGCCTTCTTCAGCGTGGTATTTTCAGCATAGGCCATCTTGGCAATCTTGGCCGCCTTGTCATACCCGATGTGGGTATTGAGCGCCGTGACCAGCATCAGCGAATTGTGCAGGTTGTCCTGGATACGCTGACCGTTGGGCTCAATGCCGACGGCAAGGTTGTCATTGAAGGACTGACAGGCATCGCCCAGCAGGCGAGCCGACATCAGGAGGTTGTAGATCATCACCGGCTTGAACACATTGAGCTGGAAGTGCCCATGAGAGCCAGCCACGCTCACGGCCGTATCGTTACCGATCACCTGCGCGCAGACCATAGTCAGCGCCTCTGCTTGGGTAGGATTGACCTTGCCGGGCATAATGGAGGAGCCAGGTTCGTTGGCGGGAATCAGGATCTCGCCGATGCCGCAACGTGGTCCAGAGGCCAGCAGACGGATGTTGTTGCCGATGGCCATCAGGCTTACCGCCAGGCGCTTGAGTGCGCCTGAGGCCTCCACAACCGCGTCATGCGCGGAGAGGGCTTCAAATTTATTTTCGGCCGTGACAAAGGGGTGCCCGGAGAGGTCAGCGATTTTCTCGGCGACTTTCTCGGCGTAACCGGGAGGGGTATTCAGGCCGGTCCCGACGGCCGTCCCGCCGAGCGCCAGCTCGGCCAGGTGCGCGAGACAATCCTGCACGGCTTCGATGCTGCGCTGGAGTTGCATGGCATAACCCGAAAACTCCTGACCCAAGGTCAGGGGAGTAGCGTCCATCAGGTGGGTACGACCGATCTTGACCACCTTCATAAAGGCCTCGGCCTTGGCGGCGAGGGTGTCATGCAAGAGTTGCACCTTGGGAAGCATGTGGTTCACAATGGCTTCATACCCGGCAATGTGCATTGCTGTGGGAAAGGTGTCATTCGACGACTGCGATTTGTTTACATCGTCGTTGGGGTGGATGGGACTCTTGCTGCCGATGGTGCCACCCAGGATCTCGATAGCGCGGTTGGCGATCACCTCGTTCACATTCATATTGGACTGGGTACCAGAGCCGGTCTGCCAGACCACGAGGGGGAAGTGCTCGTCGAGCTTGCCTTCCATGATCTCGTCGCACACCTGGGCGATCACCTCGGCCTTCTCGGCCGGGAAATCGGTCAGATCAGCATTAGTCAGCGCCGCTGCTTTCTTCAAGATGGCAAAGGCGCGAATAATCTCGGTGGGCATCTTTTGGCCACCGATGCGGAAGTTGTCCAGGGAACGCTGGGTCTGGGCCCCCCAGTATTTGTGGGCGGGAACCTGAACGTCCCCCATGGTGTCTTTTTCAATCCGAAATTCGGGCATAATCAGCTATGCATTGAAGGTAAAAACAGGCAAAAGGGCTGAGGCGTCATACCTGCCTGCAAGGTACGGACTGGGCTAAGGTTTACAAAATTCCCCCCTTCCCGAAAATACGGTCTATTGGCCACTCATGGACCAGGGACGGTCGTCCTGCCCCAGGCCGCGGGCGCGGTTGGGGGTGCTCCCCATATCCAGAAAGAGGTGGCCTCCGGCCTGCAGGCTATGATGATCCAGCCAATGCCGGCTGTAAAGGGCCCCGTTTAGCCGGGCCGACTCGATGAAGACCGCCTCCGGGCTATTCTCCGGGGCCTCAATGGTGAGCACCTGCCCGCCGGGCATGTGGAGTGTCGCCTTCGTAAAGAGCGGTGATCCCAGCACATACTGCGGCGTACCCGGGCAGACTGGATAAAAACCCAAGGCCGAGAAGACGTACCAGGCCGAGGTTTGGCCATTGTCCTCGTCGCCACAATAGCCATCGGGCGTCGGCGCATAAAGCTTGTTCATGATCTCGCGCACCCGGGCCTGGGTTTTCCAGGCGGCCCCGGCATAGGGATAGAGGTACACCATATGCTGAATGGGCTGGTTGCCGTGGGCGTACTGGCCCATATTCATGATCTGCATCTCCCGGATCTCGTGGATAGGAAAGCCGTAGTAACTCTCGTCGTAGATCGGCGGCATGGTAAAGACCGAGTCGAGCATCCCCACAAAGGCGGCTTCGCCGCCCATCAGGTCCATAAGCCCCGCCACATCGTGAAAGACCGACCAGGTGTAGTGCCAGCTGTTGCCTTCGGTGAAGGCGTCGCCCCACTTAAAGGGGTTAAAGGGAGCCTGGAAACGCCCATCCTGATTGCGCCCGCGCATCAGGCGGGTCTCCGGGTCAAAAACGTTGCGGTAGTTTTGCGACCGCTGGGCAAAGCGCTGCACTTCCTTTTCGGGGCGCTCCAGCGCCTCGGCGAGGCGCATGACGGCAAAGTCGGCATAGGCGTACTCCAGCGTGCGGGCAGTATTCTCCCGAATCCCCACGTCATAAGGGACATAGCCTAGCTCATTATAATACTCGGCCCCATAGCGGCCGACCGAGCTCACCGGTCCCACCGACTCGGTGTTTTTCACGATGGCCTCATACAGTTTCTCGATATCATAACCCCGAATACCCTTGAGGTAGGCATCGGCGATGAGCGAGGCCGAGTTGGAGCCGATCATGCAATCGCGGTGGCCCGGGCTGGCCCACTCGGGCAACCAACCGCTCTCTTCGTAGGTATGTACCAGGCCCTCCATGATCTGGGCATTCAACTCGGGATACATCAGGGTAAAGAAGGGGAAAACGGCCCGAAAGGTATCCCAAAAGCCATTATCGGTATAGAGATAGCCTGGGCGAATTTCCCCATTGTACGGACTATAATGCACCACCTGGCTGTCGGCGTCATACTCATAGAAGGCCCGGGGAAAGAGCAGCACCCGGTACAGGCAGGAATAGAAAGTCTCCCTTTCGGCCAGACTACCACCCTCCACGATGATCCGTCCCAGCTCCTGTTCCCACTGCGCCCGGCCTTCAGTCCGGACCTGATCAAAGGTCTTTTTCCCTACTTCTCGGTCCAGGTTGCGCTGCGCCTGCTCTGGACTGATGAAGGAAGAGGCCACCCGCATGTGTACCTGTGTCCCTTTACGGGTGCGCAACCCGACCACGAGACCTACGTGATCGCCACTTTGGGCTGTACTGTTGGGCACCAGGGTGGAGTCATGCCAGGTATGGGTAAAAAGGACCTCATGGTCAAACTCGGCTACAAAGTAGTTGAAAAAGTTGCGCGGAACCCCGCCGTGGTTGTTGCGGCAGTAGCCAATAATACGCCGTCGGCTGGGGTCGATGCGCACCTCAGAACCGCCGTCAAAGGCGTCGAGCAGGATCCAGGCCGTATCGGCGGCCGGGAAGGTGAAACGAAATGCAGCGGCCCGTTCGGTGGGCGTTACTTCAGCGGTTACGTCATAATCCGCGAGGTACACCTTATAGTAATGGGGCTGCACCACCTCGGCTTTGTGCGAAAACCAGGAGGCCCGCTCGTCTTCGTCGAAGCGCACCGGGCCGGTCCCGGCCATGAGCGAAAAGGCGGCATAGTCATTGATCCAAGGGCTGGGCTGATGGGTCTGTTTGATGCCGCGAATCTGCTTGGCGTCGTAGGCATAGGCCCAGCCATCCCCCATTTTGCCGGTTTGCGGTGTCCAGAAGTTCATGCCCCAGGGGCGGGCCAGGGCGGGGTAGGTGTTGCCATTAGACAGGCTAAAATCCGAGTCAGTTCCCATCAGGGGATTGACATAGTCTACCAGAGACTGGGACCAAAGGGCTGGCATCAGCCCGAGGCTTAACAGGAAAAACAGGAAGGTGCGGTTCATGAAGGCTTGAAAAGGTTGGCATATAGCAAAATCAAGCAGAGCGGACAGATTGTCCGCGAAGCAGAGAGCCTGGCGAAAGCATACAGATTACACTTTTTTCCGGGAAGGGACAACCGCCAGCGTAGAGGGCGTAGGGAAGTGGGCAAATGGGAAAATAGGGAAGTGGGAGAATGGCATAATGCCTGACCAACATCCAACCAATGCCTCTCCTTCCTTTCCCAGGTTTGATCACAAACTCCTCTTGCTTGTCTTAGGGAAATTTTTGCGCGTTCTTTCCCGTACATTTTCGCCATATGTTAAACTTGTTTCGACCTCTGCTGGGAATATGCCTACTGATCGGGTTACCCCTTCTCCTCTCGGGGCAAGAAGCCCCTCGAGATTCTGGCTGGCTCCGCCGCACCGCAGACCGCATGTTTGGCGACAGTGTGCCACCAGGCAAGCCCCGCTTTCTGGTATACCCCACCCTGGGTTATGCCCCGGAGACCAGCCTGGAGATCGGCTTCTCGGCTGTGACCTTGTTTTATGCCAAAAATGACTACGAGCGTAACCGTCTGAGCGAGATTCAGCTGTTCACCTTTTTTACGCTGGAACGGCAGTACGGAGCCTGGTTTGACCATGCCGTATATGGGGATGACGACAAGTGGTTCTTTCTAGGCAAGCTGCGTTTTCAGCGCTTTCCGCTACTGTACTACGGCATCGGACCGGAAGCCCCGGGTGACGATCCCAATCTTGTCCAGGCTGACTATACCCTGATCCGGGAGCGGGTGCTCCGCAAACTGGCCCCCAACCTTTTTCTGGGCCTGGAGCTGGATTATCAGCGATTGTACAACGCCACCTTTGAGCGACCCGCGCTGCCCAACCCATTGGGCAGCGCCGGCTCCCGTAACCTGGGCCTCGGCCTCGGGCTGGTCTATGACAACCGCCACAACGTCCTCAACGTCCGGGAAGGGTTCTTTGCCGAACTGGCTTACCTCCGGTACCAACCTGGCTGGGGAAGCGACTTTCGCTTTCAGGGCTGGTATGCCGATGCCCGCTACTATCATCCCATGCCCTGGAGCCCCCAACAGGTGGTGGCGACACAGATTTTGGGCACTTTCTTGCGGGGAGATGTTCCATTCAACCAGCTGGCGCTGATGGGTGGCGACCAAATGATGCGCGGCTACTACACCGGCCGTTTGCGGGACAAAAACTACCTGGCGGCCCAGGTGGAATACCGCTTTCTGCCTTTTCCCTTTGCCAAGCGACTAGGAGCGGCAGCCTTTATGGGTGCGGGGGCTGTCGCCCCCGACATGGGAGCCTTTCGGGCCCGGGACATCCGCCCGGCGGGGGGAGTCGGCCTGCGGTACCTGCTATTTCCGACCAAGGACATCTTTGTTCGCCTCGACCTGGGCATCACCCAGGAGGGAACAGGCATCTATTTTTACACGGGCGAGGCTTTCTAGCCTGGCAAGCGAACCGGTGGTTCGAGAATAGGGGCTTCCTGCCCAACACCGGCGACTTCCTGCCGGTAGCGCTGCCCGTCGAGGGTGGAGAAAAACAGCTGGAAATGGTAGGATTTCCGACTGGCCTCGGGTCCACTCAGACTAAATGTAAGGGCGGTTCCCTGTGCGTAGCGTTCCTCTCCCCGAAAAACTGCGGGATCATAGGTGACGCTCAGTTCGTTGAAAGCTTCTGGCTCCACCCGCTCGTAGCAAAGGGTATCGCCTTCATTGCGTAGGCTCAGGCGCAGCCGGTTGGGGGCAACCACCTTCACAGGCTCAGCCGAAAACCGTATCGGCCTGGTCGATGGTGTGGGAGGCGCCGGAGGCACGGCGACGAGGGGGGCTTTATCTATTGGCAGTACCGGTTTCTGTGGCAGATCGGTCGACACCAGTGGGTCCTCCGGAAAAGCCGTTTCCTGCTTGCGGAGGTAGCGCAACCCAAAAATGATGCCCACCACCCCCGCAAGCATTCCTATGCTGGCGACGATCAGGTCAATCCAGGTTTCGGTTACACTCAGGTCCATATACCAGCCGTTTGATTTATTCCAAGGCCCCCCATTGCCCCTCAATATACAGGTTGAGGGTGGGATGGACAACCAGCAGCCAGTGGAGAATTGGCGGGATTCTTGTATCTTTGAGCCTACCCCTTCTCCTTTCCTTGCTCATTTTTATCTAACGTATTCCATGTCTGAAGGTGCTGACATAGACCCGGGAGCTCCTACTTCTCCGGCTCAGCCGTTCAAGTGGCGTTTCCCCCATCCCCGCTGGATCTTCCTCGGGGCCGCTCTGCTGGTGGGGGTGGCCGTCCTGGTCTTCATTCTGCTGAATGCCAATGACCTGCCTCCCCTCAACGAGATTGAAAACCCGCAGGCAAACCTTTCCACACAGGTGATTTCGGCTGATGGAGTGATTCTGGATAACTTCTACACCGAAGAAAACCGGGTGACGGTACAACTCAATGACATCTCGCCCTACGTGGTGGATGCGCTGATCGCCACCGAAGATGCCCGCTTTTATTCCCACTCCGGCGTAGACTACTTCTCCCTGCCTGCCCTGATCAAGCGAAACCTGACTGGCGTAACCAGCGGGGGGAGTACCATCACCATGCAGCTCTCGCGCAACCTCTTTGATCAGGTGAGCCGTGACCGCACTATCAACCGCAAGATCAAGGAAGTCATCGTTTCGGTAATCCTGGAAAAGAACTATACCAAGCACGAGATCATTGAGGCCTACCTCAATACAGTCAACATCTTTGGCAATGCCTACGGCATTGAAATGGCCTCCCAGCGGCTCTTTGCCAAACCCGCTCGCGACCTGGGGCCCGAGGAAGCCGCCGTCATGGTAGCCATGCTCAAGGGGCAAGGCGTTTTTGACCCGATCCACAAGCCCGATACGGTCATTTCCCGTCGCAACCTGGTCCTGGATCTCATGGTGCGCCATGGAGTCCTGGAGGCCGGACCCGCTGTGGACAGCCTCAAGGCCCTCCCTCTGGTCGTGGCGGCACAAGGACGGGAGCATGAAAAGGGGCTGGCCCCCTATTTTCGGCAAAAAGTGCGCGAGTTTATGGCGGACTGGTGTCGCACCCATCAGAAGCCTGACGGCACGCCCTACAACTTCTACACCGATGGGCTCAGGGTCTACACCACCCTGGATACCCGCCTGCAACGACACGCCGAGAAGGCAGCCCGCACCCACTTGGAGGAGCTCCAGGAGACGTTTGATGCGCAACTGCGGGGCCATGAGCCATACCATTCCGATCCCTCCATCCTGACCGACCTGATGCGGCAGTCTCAGCGCTACCGAAATGCCCGCAAAGCGGGCAAGGAGCCAGAAGCCATCCGGGTAGAGTTTGACGAACCACAGAACATGTCGGTCTTTACCTGGGCCGGAGAGATCGATACGGTCATGACGCCCTGGGACTCACTCAAGTACTACGCCCGTTTCCTGGAGACGGGGATGGTCTCCATTGAACCCCGCACCGGCGCGGTACGCGCCTGGGTCGGAGGCATCAATTTCCGTCACTTCAAGTACGACCACGTCGCCCAGGGCAAGCGACAGGTGGGCTCCACCTTCAAGCCCTTTGTCTATGCCGCTGCGATGGACAATGGCTATTCCCCCTGCGATGAGGAGATCAATCAGCCCGTCGTCTTTGAAAACGTCGACGGCAACGGAGCACGTTGGGCGCCGAAAAATGCCGATGGCAAGTTTGGGGGCAAGATGACGCTGCGGCGGGGCCTGGCCACCTCCACCAACCTGATCACCGCCCGCCTCATGCGGCGGCTCGGACCACAGGTTGTAGCCGACTATGCCCACAAGGCGGGCATCGAAAGTCCGCTGGACCCGGTACCGGCCCTATGCCTGGGCACCACTGACCTGTCGGTGATGGAGCTCACGAGTGCCTACAGCACCTTCGCCAATGGAGGCGAACGGATCGAACCCTTTTTCATCTCCCGGATTGAAGACCGGAAGGGCAATGTGCTGGAGGAGTTTCATCCTTCCAGCCGTACGGCCTTCAGCCAGCGCACGGCCTACCTGATGATTGAGCTCCTCAGGGGCGTCGTCGACGCGCCGGGTGGCACCGCCACCCGCCTGCGCTATCGCTATGACTTCCGCAACGAAATCGGCGGCAAGACTGGCACCACCCAAAACCACTCCGATGGCTGGTTTATGGGCGTTACCCCGCCCCTGGTGACCGGGGTATGGGTAGGCTGCGCCGACCGGCGCATGCGCTTCCGCTCTATGAAAGAAGGGCAGGGGGCCAGTATGGCGCTGCCGATCTGGGCATTATATATGAAGGCGCTGTACGAAGATCCCGAAATTGATCTTCCTCAATCAGCTTTTGCCCGACCTCCAGGCCTCTCCGACGGCATCGATTGCTCAGAGCTCTGGGCCGAGGAGGACCAGGCCGACCAACGAGAAGAGCAAAGGCGGCGGGCCATCAGCTCCGACGATCTCGACAGTTTTGATTGACATAATGAACCATATCCCGAAGCCGGTACGGGCCCAAGGGATGATTTCTTCCTATTATTCCCAGACCATCCTACCCGTTTCTCTCCTTTGACCTCTCAATATGTCTCACCCTGCTGATCGCGTAAAAATCGAAGAAGGCTGGAAAGAAGCCCTTATGTCAGAATGGGGGAAGCCCTATTTCCAGAAGCTAAGGGCATTTCTGGTCGAAGAAATGCAGGCCGGGCACACTGTTTACCCGCCGGCATCCCTGATTTTTAATGCCTTCAACCTGACACCTTTTGATCAGGTAAAGGTCGTCATCATTGGGCAAGACCCTTATCACAATCCCGGCGAGGCCCATGGCTTGTGCTTTTCGGTCCCGAAGGGCGTTCGGGTGCCGCCTTCCTTGCGCACCGTTTACAAGGAGTTGCAGGATGATGTGGGGTTCACGATCCCCAATCACGGCAACCTGGAAGCTTGGGCCCAGCAGGGGGTACTGCTCCTCAACGCCATGCTCACTGTGCGGGCCGGACAGGCCGGCTCGCACCAGCGCCGGGGCTGGGAAGAGTTTACCAGTGCGGTAATTCGCGAGCTCAATGCCCGCAAGGAAGGGCTGGTTTTTCTGCTATGGGGGCGCTACGCCCGGGACAAGGGGCCATCGTCGACCCTACGCGGCACCACGTGCTACAGGCGGCTCACCCCTCACCCCTGGCTCGGGGTGCTTTCTTTGGTAGCCGCCATTTTTCCCAGACCAATGCCCTCCTCCAAGCCCAGGGCAAGGCGCCCATCAACTGGCAGGTATAGAACTGGCAAGTATAGCGTTGCGCAAAGCACATAGCCAAAAAGGCTGCCCCCAAGAGAGGCAGCCCTGGAATGGTATGTTTGGGGATGGACCGTGGCAGCACCACCGGGAGCAGGGTCTACATCGTGACCCCCCAATAGGCGAAAAGGTGAACCACATCATCGGGACGTCGCAACAATAGGGTAATACCTACCGCCAGCAGGCCGATCACAATGGCCGAAAGGCTGTAGCTGAGCATGCGCCGGACAAAGCGCTGCCGGTAGGTACCGGCATAGTGCGCATCAATGGGAAGCGGGATAACCGGGTGACGCCGCACCAGGCGCTGCCGAAGCTTGGGCAGGTTGTCCCGCAGGAAGTAGAACCCCCAGGCCAGCCGGTTGCGCTCAAAGGGAAGCGGCGCGCCCTGCCACTGCAAGGTGTCAGTCTCGACCTCGTAGTCAACCTCAATGGCCTGCATGCCATGAGGCCCATCGGCCCGCTTCTCAATAATCTGCTGCAGGGAACCTCCCTGAGTCAGGGCGCGGTAAAAGCGCCGCGCGATGTCACTCACCTGCTCATCCTTCTCCCAGGACTGGGTCGCGATGACGAGGGGCACGTCTCTTCGCAGGAGCATGTCCACCAGACCTGGGGTGGCACAGCCACTCAGGAAGACGATTTTAAGATTGGGAAGTGAGCCTACCAGCCGGGACAGTTCCTCAATCCCCACCGGGGTTTCAAATTCGTCGGATTCGAGACGGAGGTAATTGTTGTCGGCGTGGCCGGAAAAATGGAGAATTTCGACGCGATCGTAATAGTCGTGTTTCCGCAACAGGTCAAAGTGGACGTGATGAGGAAGGTTGCCTTTTTGCACGGCTTGGTACAACGGTGGATGGGTCTCATCCAACATCCTGGCTAGCGCCTTGCGCTCGTGTACCAGATACCGCAGGCGCTTGCCTTTTCGGTAGCTGTTGGCGCAGGCCAGAAAGGCCACGGGTATGCGCGGGTTGGTCAACATAGGGCGAGTGGATTACATAGAAAGGAACGGAAG
>RFHL01001217.1 GCA_003696875.1 Bacteroidota bacterium
CCATAAAGGTGACGGAGAAGTTCTTGTACCCACGGCCATTCATCTGGAAGGCGAGGCTCAGGCGCTGTCCGTCGCCGGAGGGCACCGGCCGCCAGGCATTGGCATCAAACATGCGCCGGGTGGCAAAGTTGTTGAAGGCCAGCTGCACGGTTCCCACGAATCCTCCGTAGAGGACTTCGCCGGTGTTGGGGTCGCGGATCTGCCCGCCCCAGCCGCCTTGCAGCTGTAGCTGGTCCGAAGCCCGTTCCTCTACGGTATACTGGATATCCACCGTCCCGGTCGCCTGATTGGGAATGGGCTGCACGCCCAGTTTTTCCTGATCAAAGTAGTTGAGGGCCAGGATTTCCCGTTGGCTCCGGATGATATCCGAGCGGCTGAACTTCTGCCCGGGCGCGGTCCGGATTTCCCGGCGCACCACAAAGTCACTGGTCTTGGTGTTGCCAAAGAGGGGCACCTTGCGGATGGTAGCCTGAGGCCCCTCGGTGATCCGCATTTCCAGGTCGATGGAGTCTCCTTCGACCATGACCTCAACCGGCTCAATGTTGAAAAAGAGATAGCCATCATCCAGGTAGAGCGAGCTCACGTCTGAGCCGTTGGTATCCCCAAAGAGGCGCTTATCGATCTTACCCAGGCTGTAGATGTCGCCTTTTTCGATCCCCAGGACACTCGCAAGAATCTCCGAATTATACTTGTAGTTGCCCGACCAGGCAATGTTGCGGTGGTAATATTGCTGTCCCTCGTCGATGTCCATCTCGACGATCACATGCTTGTCATCGTAGGTATAGACCGTATCGCGGGTGATGCTCACGTCGCGATACCCCTGTTCCTGATAGGCTTCGAGCAGGGCCGCCTGCGCTTCTTCAAACTGCTTGGGCACATACTTGGAGCGCGCCCAGAAACGCCACCAAGCTTTTTCGTGAAACTTCTTGAGCTTGCGCTTGACCTTGGCATCGGTAAAGACCTCGTTGCCCGATAGGCGGAGCTCCTTAATCCGGATACGCACCCCCTTGTCGATCACGATGTTAACCAGAACCCCGTTTTTGAGAATCTTGTCGGGCTCGTCCCGGATATCGACCGCTACGTTGTAGAAGCCCTTCTCCACATAGAAGTTGCGGATGATCCGTATCGCCGATTGTCGCTTGGACTCGGTGAGGATGGTCCCCCGAATAAAGTTGATCTTTTCGCGCAGGTCATCGGCTTGGGATTTGCTGATCCCCTGAAATGAAAACTGCGAAATCCGCGGCCGCTCCTTGACCACGATGGTCATGAAGATCTTATCGCCGACGATGTTGTCGGCGCGGATTTGGATGTCCGAAAAGATGTTTTCCTTCCACAAACGCTTGATCACGTCCGAGATCTGCATACCCGGAATCGTGACGGGCTCGCCCACGACCAGCCCCGAGAGGGCGATAATGGCGTTGGCATCACTGTATTCGGCCCCTTCCACTTCCAAACCGGAAAGGGTATAGGTCTTGGGGTCATTGACGTCATACTGAGCTAGCAACCCCAGGGGGCTTGCTAGCAGGCCTACGAGCCACAACCACACAAATTGTTTCATCTGCTTTGGATTTGTTCACTGATTTTGCCGAAGCGGCGCTCTCTTCCCTGATAATCATGGATCGCCGCGTACAAATCTTCCCGGCGGAAATCAGGCCACAGCTTGGGAGTAAAATAGATTTCAGAATAGGCAATTTCCCACAGCAGGAAGTTGCTGATACGGTATTCGCCGGAGGTCCGGATCAGCAGTTCCGGGTCGGGGGCATAGGCCGTGCTGAGGTGCCGGCTGATCTGCTCCTGATCGATATCCTCAGGCTTGAGAAGGCCCGCCTGTACTTCACGCGCCATCTGCTGGATGGCGGCTTGCATATCGGCGCGGGCGCCGTAGCTCAGGGCGAGGGTGAGCACCATCCGGCGGTTGTTCTGCGTCATGGCGATGGCCTCCTGCAGGTTGCCGTGACAGTTGCCCGGCAGCTGGTTCAGGTTGCCGATGGCGTGCAGCCGGATGTCATTGTCCATGAGGGTTGCCGTTTCCTTGCGGATGGTGTCGACCAGAAGGCGCATAAGGCCATTGACCTCGGCCTTGGGCCGGTTCCAGTTTTCCGTCGAGAAAGCAAAGAGCGTCAAAAATTCTACCCCCAGTTCGGCCGCACCTTCGGTGGCGTCCCGTACCGCCTTCACCGCATGTCGGTGCCCAAAGAGCCGCTCATTGCCCCGGGTGCGTGCCCAGCGCCCATTGCCATCCATGATAATGGCGATATGCCGGGGAAGCTTCCCGGGATCAATCTTGTCCTTGAGGCTCATGAAGTTGCGTGTAGGGGCAGGGGCCCTGCCTGGCGAAATATGCCCATAAATGCTCCCGGCAAAGGTAATAAAATGCCCTGTCCATAAAAAGGGTATTTTCGGAACCCCACGCACGAGATAAGAGGCAGCAGAGAGGACAGAGGTTGCATGTAGCAAAAAAAGCTGCCCATTTTTGGGCAGCTTTTTTTTGTTGGGATATCGGGTTCGCTATCGGCGCAGGAAGTTCCCCGGACGGTAGCACTTCACCCAGTCGATGATGTAGCTCACCCGCACACAGGAGTAAATGTACCAGTCGGTTTGGGTGCGGTCGCCCCGGATGCCGTTGACAACGGCGGCCCCGGCCGGATAAAGGTTGCGGTCCATCCGGTCGGAGAGGATGGCCGCCACCGGATTGGTGGCTCGCAGCTGCTCCAGATCGGGATATTCCCCACTTACGTCATCAAGGTAATCGGTAAAGGTCTTGCGGAAGCCCACTTCCAGCTCCAGATCCAGGTTGCGAGCGAGGGCAAAGCGCACACCCGTACCCATCGGGATCGAAACCTGGGTGAGATTGTAAGGTTCAGGATAGATCCCCAGCGGATTAGGCAGAAACTGTCCCTCGGTTCCGAGCGGTTGCAGGTCGTACCATTGACCGTTGAGCTGGGCTTGTGGGTTGAACGAAAAAATGCCTATGCCACCAAATACATAAGGGACAAATGGCGGACGGTAAGCGTAACCCCGGTCTGAAGCGATAAAGTCAAAAACAAAATGAGCGCTAAACTCCGTAATGGGCGTGCGGAAGCTCAGATTCCGCCGGGCTCGAATCGGACTGACGGATACCGAGTCATTGGCTCGGGCCCATCCCCGGAAGAAATTAAGACGGGCGGTCATGAAGGGATTCATCCGATAGGATACACTCGCGCCAAAACCTGAACGCGGGAAACGGATGGTCAGGTCGTCATCCAAATCTCCCAGATAGTTGGTCATGCCGGTGGATACGCCCACTTTGAGGTATCCATATCGGTATTGGGCGGCCAGGTCCTGTGCGCCAATGAGCAACAGGCAAAGAAATAGAATGCGCGTCAGATCCTTCATAAATAGCGGTCTTTCTCCGGTTGGTACGGAATTGAGCGACGGGTTACTAACGTAAAGGCACCAAAGATAAGTATAGCTTATTTCAGAGCAAGTGCGATTTTGTGAGAAATAAAAACGGGTGGAAAATCCGCCAAGGAAAATGTTGGGAATGCGCGAGTATGTGGCTGGATGGAAACCCAGACCGATCCAGGGAGGGTTGTATTCATTTTTAGATGTAGGAAGCCCGCCGATACCCTACCGCCAAGAAGGATTCAATTGCGGTTATCCTTACCCCACATCAGGCTCTTGCGCAGGTTGTCGACATATTTGGTAGCAGACATCCGCAGCAAGGGCACTTTGAAGTGAGCCCGCCGTACGGCGATGGAGGTGCCGGCCTTGACCAGCTCGGTGCGGGTATCGAGGGCGACCATCGCCTCGCCCGAGCGGGAATCTATCTCAAAGGAGACGACCCAGTCGTCGGGAATCACGACGGGACGTACTGTCAGGGAGTGGGGGGCCACAGGCGTAATAGTGAAGGTAGCCGAGTTAGGGAAAATAATGGGCCCGCCACAGGAGAGGCTGTAGGCCGTCGAGCCGGTGGGCGTGGCGACGATCAGGCCGTCGCCCCAGTATGAGTTGAGGTACTCACCATTGATATAAGCACGCACGGTGATCATCTCGTTGGTGCGGGACTTGTGGATGGTGAGATCGTTGATGCCGTAATGGTTGTCCCCGAAGAGGCCTCTGGGCTCAGAGATGACCGATAGCAGCGAGCGCGTCTCGATGCGGTATACGCCCCGAACGAGCTCAGACGTGGCCGCGAGCAGTTGCTTTTGTGTCACCGAGGTGAGATAGCCCAGCCTCCCAAAATTGACGCCCAGGATGGGAAGCGCCATTCTGCCGGAAAAGCGTACAGCCTCCAGAACCGTACCGTCCCCACCGAAGCAGTACAGAAAGTCACAATCAAGCAAGTCTTCCGGCTGCTCAAAGGGCCCGGCTTGCAACGGCGAGAGCAGGTCGGGCAGGTGCTGGCTCAGGTCGTTGGCATAGCTCCGGTATACCCGGAAAGGAATGGATCTTTCTTGAAGAAAAGCAAAAAACTGAGCGAGAACCCCGAGATCGGTGTTCTCGGTCATACGCCCAAAAATGGCAAGTTTCATTTGATCGGCACCGTTCCGTGTAGATAGACCCCACCCCGGCCGAGATGGTTGCGGCTGTATTCCACTCGGACCAACATATCATAAAATCCAATCAGATTCAAGCCCAGACCATAGCCCAGCAGGGGCTGCTCCAGCAAGAAAGGGTCCTGCGCCTGGAAGCTCTGGTCCCGGACGTAGGCCCCTTCCACAAAGGTACTCAGATAGACGCCCACCGGCAGGTCCTGAAAGCGCCGGGACGGGAGCCAGCTCAAGTGGACGATCCGGCGGGGTAGCAGAGCAAATTTGAATTCGGTCTTGGCCAGGCTCAGCCAGGTCGCAGCCAGGGCGTAGGGCTCATAGCCCCGTAACTCGGTGCTCACCCCCCGAAAGGGGGTTTCGGAGATGCCCACAAAGGTGCGGGCAAACCACGGCACTTGCTGCCCCAGGATATTGATCTGCTGCAGGCCATAGGCCCAGTACCAGCGGGTACCCAGGCGCAGGTGGTGGGCCCATGTGGCCCCCAAATGCACAAATTCGGCTCCTCCGCGATGGGCCGGCCCTGCTGCCAGCCCGAAGAGGTGGAGCTTGTAGCCCCTCAGCGGAAAGGCGCGCACATCGCGCCGGTCCACCACATAGCCCCACGTGAGCTGCGGATAGACTACCTCTACGCCCCCGTCAGGCACAAAGCCCAAGGGCTCGCCTCGCAGCCGCAGGCGCTGCAGGCTGTCGGCGTAGCGCTCATGCCGGTAGCCCAGCTCAGCATAAAGCTGCCGGTAAGGATCCAGCCGTCTGCTCAGACCCACGGAGGCCCGAAACCGCCGCCGCATCGGACGGTCTTCCAGGCTGCGCCATTGCACCTGTCCCGTCTCTATACCAGCGATGATCTCGCCTTCGCGGGTGTAGACCAGGCTGGCGTACAGATCCAGATTGCGGTGAGGCCAGACCCGCGGCTGCAGCCAGTCTACCCGCAGCCGCTGCGAAAAGCCCACCTGTCCTAGTACATTCAGGGTTTCATTGCGCCCCGTCAGATTGCGCCAGTTGATCGACAGGCCATAGGATAGCCGGTGCAGGTCCAGGCGCTGCACGGCACCGAGGCGATCATAAGCATTGCGCTCTTCCAGATCCAGGGCCGGGGTCCCCAGTAGATACCAGCGCTCCTGTACCTGGATATGCAGCCACAACTGTCCGGAATCCTGCCGGGGAGTGAGGGTCACATCGGTAAAGAGGCCGAGGTTGTAGATATTTTGCTCGCTGCGGGCGAGCTCGGAGTTGAGTTTGTCAGAGAGTAGGGTGTCGCCTTCTGTAAAGGTCAGCTCCCGCAGAATCACCCAGTCCCGGGTCTTATCGGCGCCAGACAGGCTGATGTCCCGAACCACGACTGCGGTGGGCTGGGTAATACCCAGCCATGGCAGCAGAAGGAGCAGCCCGACCAGAGATGGGTAGGGCCATCGGCCGCAGGAAGAGAAAGCGGGAAGCCGGGCCATGGCCCTGGGGTCAGGTGTTCAGATAGCGAAGGAGGGAATCGAAATTGCTCTGCAAGTCGTCTCCATAAGCACTCCGGTAGTAGGTGCGCAGGATGGTGTACTGGAATCGCTCAAAAGCGGCGATCACCCGTGAGGGGTCTTCCACATTGAGCTTGATGGTCAATACTACTTCCTGCGCATCGGGTACAGCCGAAAGGTAGAGGCTTAGCACCTTGGCGTCGGCCGATTCGGTGATGCGGCCGATTTCGGAGAGGACATAGCCCCGCTTGGGGATGGATAGCACCAGGATGCTCCCTGGCTCTGAAACAGCAAAAAGCTTGCTGAGGTAGGTGGATACGTCTCGCAGGGTGATGGCCCCTACATACCGATCCTCCTCGTCCAGGACGGGCAGAACTTCCAACTGGAAGTTATTCATCACGTCCAGCGCATCGTAGATGTGCTGGTTTTGGTACACATAGGCGCTATCCCAGCCGGGATAGCGGATGACCCCAATGGCTTCCTCCGGATTGGCCGCGTCGAGGATTTCATTTTCGGTGATCATGCCCAGGTAGCGCCCCTCATCCACGATGGGGAGCTGATTGACCTTGAACTCGCTCATCCAGGTGAGGGCCATGCCCGCTGCGTCCGTAGACTTGGCGGGAGGCACCGTGTCGGTTATGAGTTCGTAGACAATCATCAGGCACTCACATGTGTATATTTTTCCAAAAAAGAACCCAAAATGGCATTAAAGGCCTCGGGCTGCTCCATCATCGCGGCGTGGCCGCATTTGTCGATGAAGTGCAACTCGGTGTGCGGGATCAGACGATCAAACTCATGCGCCACGTGGGGAGGCGTGATGTTGTCGTTCAGTCCCCATATTAACAAGGTAGGCACCTGAATGTTGCCCAGATCCTCGCGCATGTTGTGGCGCTGGGCCGAGCGGGCAATGCGCAGGATGCGCAACGTTTTGAAGTTGTCACCCACAATGTCAAACACTTCGTCCACCAACTCCTTGGAGGCCGTCTCCGGAGAATAAAATGTATAGGCCACCCGCTCGCGGATGTATTCATAGGAACCCCGCTTGGGGAAACCGCTGCCCATTCCGGACTCGAAGAGGCCCGAGCTGCCGGTGAGGATGAGGGCGTTGACGCGATCGGGATTGTGCAGGGTAAAGACCAGCCCGATGTGCCCTCCCAGAGAGTTGCCCAGCAGGGTGGCTTGGGGAATGCCCTTGAAATCCATGAAGTTTTTGACAAACTCGGCCAGGCCAGCCACAGAGGTCTCTACCTTGGATTTTTCGTAAATCGGCAGCAGGGGAATGATCACCCGATAGGTGGGGGAAAAGGCCTCAAAAACATCCGCAAAGTTGCTCAGGGCACCGAAAAGGCCATGCAAGACCATGAGGACAGGCCCTTCGCCTCGCTCTACATATTTGAAGCCGTTTTCGTGCTGTATGTTCGTAGTCATGACAGGATAAAAAACGTGAAAGGGCTGCCTCCGGATGCTTTTCAGTAGCCCAGATGGGCCAGGAAAGGTGCAAGTTATCAGCCTCCGGTCTCAGGTGCAAATGCCAGCCAGTTGCAAATCATTTGCTCACCGGCTTCGGTGAGGATAGATTCTGGATGGAATTGCACCCCAACCAAATTATAGAATTTGTGCCGAATTCCCATGATTTCTTCCGCATCGGTGGTGGCCGTGACTTCCAGGCTGGGCGGCAGGCTGGCCGGGTCCAGCAGCAGCGAATGGTAGCGCATCACCTGTAGCGGATTGGGTAGATTCCGGAAGAGCCCCTTTCCCTGGTGCCGGATAGGAGAAGTCTTGCCGTGGACCGGTTCGGCAGCATGTACCACTGAGGCACCACACACCTCACCGATGATCTGGTGGCCCAGACAAACGCCCAGGATCGGTATCTGCTGATGCCAGGCCCGGACCAGTGGCAACGAGATGCCACTGTCGGCCGGCCGGCCCGGCCCGGGCGAGATGAGCACGCCGGCTGGCCGCAGCTCAGAGACGATGTCCAGCCCTACTTCGTCGTTGCGACGTACCTCGACGGGCCGGTAGCGGCGCACAAACTCCACCAGATTGAAGGTGAAGGAGTCGTAATTATCGATGATCAGGATCAATGGGGCAGGTAAAGGAGATTGATCCTAGCGGATGGGCTTAGGCTTATCGGCGTTGGGTTGGTTGGGGGTGGGCGTCGCCCCTCCGGGAAAATCCTGAGGATTGGGGGTACCCACGCCCAGGCGGTTCATCTGCTGGTTGGCTTCCCGCAGGACCCCCGCCCCAATACCCAGCGAAGCCCGGGCAAAGTTGCGCACCTTGGGATAGAGGATCGATCCCTGCGCATGCGTGGGGGAGGGAAAATTAACGTAGCTGAGCAGCACCAGCAAGATGCTGAGCACAAAGGTCGCCAATACACCGCCAAAGAGCGCACCCAGGGCATTGTCGAGGTTAAGGTTGAGCTTAAGCTTCCCCATCCCGTTGGCTAGATAGCCAAGGCTGGCCGAAACTACGATGTAGACCACGACAAAGGCCGTAGCAAAGCTCGCCACGGCGAGCACCTCCGGCGTCATGTGTAGCCGCAGGTAGTCGAGGTACAAGGTCTCGGCCATGTGGCGAAACCGAAACCCCAGTACCACCGCTGTCCCGATGGCCAGGATGGTAGCCGCCCGCTTAAAAATGCCTTTGCGGGCGCCCTGGTAGGCCCCGATGCCGATGATCACCCCAATGATGATGTCGAGCGGGTTGAGTACGAATCCTTGTTCCATGGGGATAGGGATTGAGAGGGTGGCCTAGGCCAGCAGCTTCCGCACCAAGTTCGAGATGGCCCGGTTGTCGGCCTGGCCCGCAAGGCGCTGGGTGGCCAGGCCCATGACTTTGCCCATGTCCTTCATCGAACTGGCCCCGGTTTCGGCGATTAGCGCCTTCACGGCGGTCTCCAGCTCCGCTTCGCTGAGCTGTTGGGGCAGGTAGCGCTCAATGATCGCCAGTTCCACGGCCTCTTTGTCGGCGAGGTCGTCCCGGCCATTGTCCCGAAACTGCTGGATGGAGTCCCGGCGCTGCTTGGCCTGGCGATTGAGCAGTTGTAATTCTTCGGCCTCAGTGAGGCCGTCGTGATGCTGGGCATCACTGGTTTCCAGAACCATGATGGCCGACTTGATGGCCCGCAACGCCCGCAGGGCGTCCTGATCCTTGGCCTTCATGGCCGCTTTGATATCGGTGTTGATGCGTTCTTTCAGACTCATGACAGGGATCTTTCCAAAAAATCAGGCATGGCCCACGTACATGATTCGGCAAACTGACCATGAGTGTGGACCTGCCACATATCTCTATTCCCGCCTCTATCCATCTCTACTAGCAAAGTTACAAATATTTTAGCAAAACCTCGGCCGGTTGCTCTTCCCCGAAATACTTGAGGCGCTTGGCCCCGGGTTTGTAGGCATACACGTTCAGGTATTCTTCGGTATACCCAAAGAATTCTTCAAACTGATAGTTCTCATCCCGCAGGAAGTGCAGGTTAGGCCATTCTCCCTCGCCAAAGTAGCGGTCCCGGAACTCCGAAATGGGGCCCACCTCCTCAAAGGCGACATAGATCAGCTGTACATGCTGGAAGGCCTCCTGCGCCTCGGCGATCCACTCGGCCTGCTGCTCGCAATGCTCGCAATAGGGGTCAAAACGGATGATCAGCGCCGGCTTGTCCAGGTCAATTTGGGCCTGGGTAAAGGGCTCGCCGTCGAGGGTGAGAAAGGAAAAATTGGGGATAGCACTCTGCGCGCTTAGCAGCATGGGCATCAGGGCCAGCAGGAACAGGAAGCTGCGCAGGCGAAAGACTTGGTTTGGAACGGGAAAAAGACGCATTTTCATAAAAATCCTTACGTGAGAGATGCCCGGATACAAATGCACCCGGAATGCTGCTAATTAAACGCAAAATTTGGCCTTTGGATATAATCCGGCCCGCCCAAGTCCGGCGGAGTTGTATGTTTGTTCCCAGTATCGTCGTTCAGTCTCCCCGTATGTGGTTTTCCTGGATGTGGTTGGTCGTATTTGGGTGGGTCGGTTGTACCGACCCGGTCCCTCCCCTGCCCAAGCGCGAATTTCGCGCGGTGGGGGTTACCACCAAGCACAACATCGACTGGCCTTCCCGGGCCGATCTCTCCCCGGCCGCCCAGCGGCAGGAGTTCGTTGATCTGCTCGACGAGCTCAAGGCCAACGGCATGAATGCCGTCGTGGTGCAGGTGCGTCCCGCCGGGGACGCCTTCTACCCCAGTGCCTACGCCCCCTGGTCCGAGTGGCTCAGTGGCCAGCAAGG
>RFHL01001218.1 GCA_003696875.1 Bacteroidota bacterium
CATCGGCCCCGAGCATGCGGAGGCCCTGCGGCAGCTGGCGCTGCCGGGCCTCCACGCCATCGACGTCAACAGCAAATTTGAAACCCGGCCGGGCCTCAAGGACAGCGAGAAGCTGAAAAGCTTCCGGGATCAGGTGATGGCCTCCGTTTAACGACATAATTTTTCCGAAATGACCTATCAACCAGACGATCACGGTTACTACGGGCAGTTTGGCGGGGCTTATATCCCCGAGATGCTGCACCCCAACATCGAGGAGCTGCGCCTCCGCTACCGGGAGATCATGGATGATCCCGGTTTTCAGGCGGAGTTTCAGCAGCTGCTACGCGACTACGTGGGGCGGCCCACGCCCCTGTACCAAGCCCGCCGCCTGTCGGCGGAGTATGGCACCCGGGTGTACCTCAAGCGGGAGGACCTCTGCCATACCGGTGCCCACAAGATCAACAATACCTTGGGCCAAATCCTGCTGGCCCAGCGCCTGGGCAAGCAGAAGATCATCGCCGAGACCGGCGCCGGGCAGCACGGCGTGGCCACGGCCACGGTCTGCGCCCTGATGGGGGTCGAGTGCATCGTCTACATGGGCGAAATCGACATCGAGCGCCAGCGGCCCAATGTCGAGCGCATGCGCATGCTGGGGGCTACGGTGGTGCCCGCCCGCAGCGGCAGCCGCACCCTCAAGGATGCCACCAATGAGGCCATGCGGCACTGGATCAATCACCCCACCGATACGCATTACATCATCGGGTCAGTGGTGGGGCCGCATCCCTACCCGGATATGGTGGCGCGCTTTCAGAGTGTGATCAGTGCGGAGATCCGCCAGCAATTGCTGGCGCAGGTGGGCCGGGAACTCCCCGACTACGTGATTGCCTGTGTCGGGGGCGGCAGCAATGCCGCCGGGGCCTATTACCACTTCCTCGACGAGTCGTCGGTCACCCTCATCGCCGCCGAGGCGGCGGGGCTGGGCTTGCAGTCTGGCAAGTCGGCCGCCACTACCGCCCTGGGTACGCCCGGTGTGCTGCATGGCAGCCGCACCATCCTGATGCAGACGCCCGACGGGCAGGTGGTGGAACCGCACTCCATTTCGGCCGGGCTGGACTATCCCGGGATCGGACCCATGCATGCGCATCTCTACGACAGCGCCCGGGCCGAATTTCACTATGTCACTGATGCTGAGGCCATGCAGGCTGGCTACCATCTGAGTGAGGTGGAGGGCATCATCCCGGCCATCGAGACCGCGCACGCCCTGGCCGTGCTGGAAAAGCGCCCCTTCCAGCCCGACGACATCGTCGTCATCAGCCTCTCCGGCCGGGGAGATAAGGATCTTGCTACCTACATCAAGTACCAGGAAAGAGCCAAATAGGAAAATAGTCAAATAGGGAAGTAGGTTGGGAGGAAAATCGTTTCAGGGGCAATCCTTTTGCCAGGTAGGCAAGCACACCCCTGACTTCCCCACTTCCCCAC
>RFHL01001219.1 GCA_003696875.1 Bacteroidota bacterium
GCCGGGCCGACGCAAAGCTGCCCGATACCGACTCCAGCGGCGTCGCGCCAAAATCATTGCGCACGTTCTGATCGGCCTCCTTGGCCAGAAGGGCCTCGACGATCTCCGTGCGACAGAGAAAGGCAGCGGTATGCAGTGGGGTTGCTCCCTGGCTGCTCGGCGCATTCACATCGGCGCCGGCCTCGATCAGGCGCAGGGCCACCTCCGTCTTGCCAAAGGTGGTCGCGACATTCAGCGGGGTGGAGCCATAGGCGTCTACCGCATCCAGGTCAGTCCCGGCGGCGATGTGCCCTTCTACGGCCTTGAGGTCCCCCATAAAGACCGCCTCGTGCAGCGACATGGACGGTGCCTGCGGCGCCGACCCGCTGGTCGATTCGTTGGCAGTGGGCTGGCAAGCCATGAGGCCGCCCAGCAGAAAGAGGGCGATGAAGAGGCGGAAGGAAGAGATTGGGGATTTCATTGGGAATGATTTGTAAGGTGAATAGATGCGGATAGGGTAACACACGTTGGCGCGAAGGCAGAAGCACGAGCCGTCAACGGGCTGTGTCTAATCTTTGTCTCGATACGCGGCTCCGGTTTCTCAAAGGTCGGGAATCAACCCCTGCGCCACCAAACAGCTATGCATCAAGCTTTTGTCTCTATACCGCAGGGCTATCAACTATGCCGCAGCCCTGTAAATCATGCGGCAAAGCCTGCGGCAATCCCTCAGAGGTTGTATATTAAAGGGCCGATGGCAGCCCCATGACCGACCCTACCACCTTCACCGATTCTTTCCTGCAACAACTGGCCCGGGAGGTCAGCGACCACCTGGACGAGGAGACCTTTGGCGTATCCGAGCTGGCCGAGGCCCTGCACATGAGCCGGTCCAGCCTGCTGCGCAAGGTCAAGAAGGCCACCGGGCTCTCGGCCAGTGTGCTGATGCGGGAGATCCGCCTGTATCACGGCAAAGCCCTGCTCCAGGACGCCTCCCTGACTGTCTCCGAAGTCGCCTACCGGGTCGGCTTCAACAGCACCTCTTACTTCACCAAATGTTATCGGGAAGCCTATGGCTACCCCCCGGGCGAAGAACGGCAGCAAACGGCGGCCGAGCCGGCCGAGGAGGTGACGGAGGCGCCAGAAGTTGCGAGGGA
>RFHL01001220.1 GCA_003696875.1 Bacteroidota bacterium
CACTTGTCCTGATCCATCAGGCGATACAGCAGATAGGTGTCCCGGATCTGGGCTCGCATCAGAGGCGTGAGTTCGATTTCCCGGAAAAAGTCACCCCCGGCGGTAAACTTCAGCCGCAGAGGGGCCTCGCTATGCCGGGCAATCGCTTCGATCAGCTTCAGATCATCGGCCTCCGTAAAGCGAATGTCCTCCTCAATGCCCTCGGGCAGGTAGGTGCGCACATAGCGGTCATCCAGGGTGGAGACCCGCGTGGTAAACAGGGAGTCTCCCTCCGGCGTGTACAAGATCAGCCGGGTGTGATACAGACCCTGCGGGGCCGCATAATGAGAGTGCAGGGCCAACTGGCCATTTTCCTTCAACTCGGCGGCCACGTAGGGCGTATAGCTGGGCCATCGCCTGGGCGCAAATACGTAGCGGAAGGCCCCTTGCTCATCCAGCTGAAAGCGCGCCTCCAGTCCCGCCCCAAGGGCGGCGGAAGGTTCGAGGGCTGAGTCTGGCGACATCTGCTGGGCCAGAGTGGCCAGCTCGGTATTCAGGCCAGACTCGGCCGCGAGTGCCTGAGACAGCCGTTCCATCTCCCGCGAGATCACACAGTCCTCGCTGTACAGATGCACCGGCGCATGCGCATAGACCAACCGGGGCGACGGAGAAGCCCCCTGTATACAAAGGCGCATCCGATCTATTGCCACCCGTGCCGAATCGACAAAGACAGACTCCCCTTGCTGCAGGAGCAGGCTAGGGTCTCCAGGCATGGCGCTGCCGGAACGGGAAGCGAGGGTAGCCTCCGGAAGCAGGAGCCAACGACGGCCCTTGAGATGGTTGGCGCGCTGTTGCCGCGCCGCGAGGCGGGCCTGCACCTGACGGGTCTGAAAGACCAGCCCAAAGCGCGGAAAGCCCCGGAAGAAGAAGAGGGTCTCACCGCTCGCCTCTACCTTGAGGTAATCAGCGGCTTTTTCGACCAGGGTGATCGGCTGCTCGGCCAATTCCAGGGCGTCCACCGGCTCCAGCCCAAGCGGAATCACAAGGTTGGGATCCTCCCAATACAAATCCATGACACCGGAAAAAGCTGGCCCGGCCCTAAAAAAGTGGGCCCGGCCCAGGGCCGGCCGGGAAACATACACATTGCCGTCTGGCCCTACGGCTTCCCGCTCATGCCCGGCTACTTCGCCGCGGTTCAGCTCCTGCTTGGAAGCAGGTCGCAGGTACACATACTGCACCAGCCCGGAGGGCAGGTGGTCAAAGTGACCTCGCTTCACCTGATCCAAATAGCTTTGGGCGAGGTAGAAGACATCTCCCTCGCGCACCTCATCTATCTGTGCTTCAATACTTTCTTCCCAGAAATGTGGCTCCCACTGGCAATCTTCAAGCGACTGAGCGGGCAAAATGAGTGGACTGCCCCACACCCAAAGGAGGAGCCCAAACAAGGTAGATCGGTAATTCATAAACAGGACCTGAGATGAATACAAAAGCAGAATATCCCCTATCATCCCAGTCTTGGGTGACCGGGAGAAAAAATAAAGCTGCAGTGTAGTCCAGACCGCAGGGCGGAGCATTCCCCAGGCTCCGCAACGAAAAGATGGAGGGAAAGTAGCCGATCTAGAAGCAAGGAACATGCCTCCTAAACGATAGACGTTTGTCGAACGTGTATTGCATATTCCAGAATGCAAAAAAAATACATTTTTTGCAAGGCGACACTCAATCATGCCGCAGCGGTACAGATGGCTGCTGCAAAATAAGCAATTCCGTGTTAAACGGTTGTAAATAAAACATGTCTCTTGCTGCCGTCTCAGCCGCGGCCCGCGCCCGCAGATACTGCCGGCGACCGGCAAAAGATGCCACCGCCACGCCCGGCTGGGCGAGGAGCCGGTCCACAGACCGGGCGGCCTCTGGAGGCGGATAGCCGCCCTCCTGCATGAAATAAGCCTCGGTTTCGGCCAGGGTCCAGCCCTGGGTGTAGTATCCGGTCTCGGCCGCCAGCAGGAGGGCCTCCTGCAACCGGTAACAGATATAGCCCAGGCGGGCCTCCGAGCCCGGCGGAAACAACATCAGGTCCTCGGCCACCAGATGCAGGGCATAGGCCTGCCAGGCGGCCTCCGCTCCCGGGGCCTGCCCCCAATATCGCCAGGCGGTCGCCTGCGGGTCACGCCACTGGGCCCGCAGATGCGTGCCCGGGTAACCCCATTGGTAGGCCAGGAGCGGTAACTCCCAGGAGCGGGGCCGGCGCAGGCTGTCGAGGGGGAGCAACAGCTGCGCCTCGCGCTTGCCGTCCCAGGCGGCCGGCACATAGCCCGCCGCCTGAGGGACCATATCCCCGTCGAGCCAGCGTATCCGCAGGCTTTGCTGCGCCGGCAGGCTGTCAAACAAACCTGCCACCTGCTGTCGGGCCCGCCTCAGGGCCCCGCGCAGCCCTTCGGTCAGGGCTTCCGGGCCCAGGGTATCCGGGGCGTGCAGGCGGGCCCGCAGGGCTTCTGACGAGAGCTCCCGCCAACTTGCCGAGGCTTCTTGTTGCCAGGCTGCCAGGGCGGCTTGCCAGGTCGACACCTCGGTCAGCGCCTCCCGGTGCAGGCTGTCCACCACCAGCTCCTCGTCGCCAAAATAACTTACCCAATCGGGATAGGCCTTGACCGAACGCCCGGCATTGGGCGTGGGGTGGGCATCGGCCAGGCTGTCAAGCCAATGGGCCGTTTCGGCCCAGGCCGGGATCAACTGCTGCTCCAGCAGATCGGCCGCCCGGATGAGGTAATCGGTGGCCTGATAGTCGTTGATTTCGGTGGCGTCCATGGCCACCAGACGACGGGCCAGCCCCTGATAGAGGGGCTGCGCCTGAACGGGGAGCGCCGACCAGGCGCGCAGCTGCCCAGCGCTACGCCGGCAGAGGCGGGCCGGGGGAGGCAATTCTGCCTCAGCCTGCTGGGCCGTGGTGGCCCGCCCCTGCCGGAGTTCCTCTGGCAGGGCCTCCAGCCGCCGCAGATAGGCCTCCACATCGTCACGGGTCTTGACGACATGGGCTGTGATGAGCAACTTGGGTTGGCTCAGGTGTAGGCCGGAAAAGGGGTTCAAGGCAAATACTTCCTCATGCCTCAGGCCCAGCTGATACTGGCGGCCTACCCAAGCCTGGGCCTGCTGCCAGTCCTGGCGTCCCGCCAAATCCAGCGCGGTGGTATCCACCGCCGCCAGGGCATTGGCTGCCGTGAGCAGGCGCGGTCCCCTCACCCCTCCCGGGGGAGACCACTCAAAGTGAAAACGGGGATTGAGGTCGATAGCCTCCGGCAGGCGCAGGTAAGTCAGCGCATCGGGTTCAGCGGCCAGAAAGGTCGCCAGCGCGGTATCCAGCTGCTCCCGCGCCGTAGGGCGCGGCCAGAGCCACCAACTACCTCCGGCTACTAATAGTAAGGCAAGCCCGCCTGCCCAGCCTAGCCAATGCTTCATGTTTTGCTTTGTTTTTTGACCCAACTCCCCCTTCCGGCTATTTGTTCCGCGATCTTACACGCTTTTAGGGAGAGGGCAAAATTTCCGTTAAAATCACCGGAGAAAGAAAGACATTTCGGTATCCCCATACCCCTGGTTTTTCCGAAGGGTTTTTCAGAAGAAACACCTAATCAGTTAATAGTCAACCGATTAAAAAAAGTTAGTCTCCCCAATTTTTGCTTTTGGCCCGTGATCAGGCTAAAAAGTATGCCAAACATATTGTTTTTAAAAATTTTCCAAGCTGTAATATTATTTTCTCTTTTCGTTTTGTCTGCCCCTCAGGGATCGGGATATTTCCCATCCTGCCCTTCCGGCATACTTTGCCTGAGGGAAGGAAACGAAGCACCTACCATCCACGCATTTTCACCGCTTGTTATGTACGGTCCATCTCGTAGCAGCGTCCCTTCCAAGCCGACCTTCCTCTATATCGAGACAGACCTCGAAATGGCCAGGCAGGTTCAGCAAAACCTGCACCACCATGGCTTCAAACTCCTGGTCGCCACGGGTGAGCAGGAAGGGCAAAACCTTGCTTCGCAGGTCCCCTTACAGGGGATCCTCATCGGGCAGAAACTACGAGGCCAGTCGGTCCTGGCTTTGGGGGCCACCTTTCACCAGGCTTTTCCCAAACTCCCCTTGCTGCTGCTGGCGAGCTCCCTGGAGGGGGATATGGTGAAGCAAGCCATTCAGGCGGGATTTTCCGATTTTTTATTTTTCGATCCGGCCGCTCCCTTTTGCCAGGCCCTACCGGCCCGCTTGCGGGC
>RFHL01001221.1 GCA_003696875.1 Bacteroidota bacterium
CTGGATCGACGGCCAGGAAGTCCTCGCCGCCAACTGGACCGGCAGCGGCACGGCCGAGCTGAGTGCCGGAGCCCACGAGCTGCGCATTCTCTACTTCAAGCAGGGCTCCTACTGGGTCAACAAAATGGCCCTCTGGGTATCGGGTCCGCAGATGCGGCGGCACGCGCTGCACGCGCTCGGTTCTGTCCCGCTGGATGCCCCGGCCAACCCCATCTACGTGGAGCCCGGCGCCGAGCCTCGCCTCTTGCGCAGCTTTGCCGACTATGCCGACAGCCTGGGCACCCGGCGACGCATCACCCACGCCCTACAGGTAGGCCTGCCTGCAGGGCTGGCCTACACCTATGACCTGGACCGGGCCTGTCCGGTGCAGGTGTGGAAGGGTCCCTTTCTCGACGCCACGCCCATGTGGCTGGACCGGGGCGACGCCTCGTCGCGGCCCCGGGGGAGCGGCCCCCAACTCGGGGGCCGAGCGGGCCTCAGCCCCTCCCCGGGCCAAGCCTGGCCCGACAGTCTGCCCAGTACGTGGGATTTCCAGGGCTATGCCATCGACGAGGAGGGTCTGCCCACCTTTTACTATCAGCAAGGCGAGGCCCAGATCACCGACCGCCTCTTCAGCCCCGACGGCAAGACCCTGAACCGGGAAGTCAGTTTCTCCGGCGACAAAAAGCAAGCCCCATTCCTGCGCCTGGCCACCGCCCAAACAGTCGAAGAGGTCGATCGCGGCTTCTACCGGATCGACGGGGCCTACTATCTGCAGCTTGATCCCAAGATCAAGGTGGAGCTGGTTTCGCAAAAAGGCCATACGGTCCTCGTTGCGCCGCTTTCGCCCGAATCCTCCCTTCGTTACACCCTCAAGTGGTAGGCCATAAGTCATTGGGGTCTTTTCTCATATCCGAACTGAATCCGCATGTACAGAACATATTTCCTCCTGCTCCTCTGGGTACTGCCAGGCATGCTGCTACGCGCCCAGGATAATCCTTTTTACCGGCTCATCACCCTCCCGATCCCCGAGGGGATCGTGCTGGAGGGCGGGGGTCTCACCACCCTGCCCAGTGGCGACATCGCCCTGGTCACCCGACATGGCGACGCCTGGATTGTCGAAAATCCCTATATGGAAGGCAACCAGCCCCCGCACTACCGCCGCTTCGCCAGCGGCTTGCACGAGCCGCTGGGCCTCGCCTGGCACGACGGCACCCTCTGGGTAACCCAGCGGGGTGAGCTCACCCGCCTTTGGGACAAGAATGGCGACGGCCGGGCCGATTTCTACGAATCAGTCTACCGCTGGCCGCTGACAGGCAACTATCATGAATACAGCTACGGGCCCGCCGTGGGCCCGGACGGGCAGCTCTACGTCACCGCCAACGTAGGCTTTTTCAATCCCGAGTGGTGGCGCGGGCAAAGCGAGGTGCCCTGGCGCGGCTGGACCCTGCGTATCTCGCCCTCGGGCGAGATGGAGCCCTATGCCGCGGGCATGCGCTCTCCCAATGGCTATGGCTTCATCGATGGCGAGTTTTTCTATGCCGACAACCAGGGCGACTGGATGGGCTCCGGGGGCCTGGTCCACCTTGAGAAAGGCGATTTTGCCGGACATCCTGCCAGCCTGCGCTGGGCTGAGCACCCCCAATCCCCTCTCCAGATCACCCAGGCTGACATCTTTGCCCAGGTCGATCCGCAATTGACGCCCGAAGGCGCCCCCCCCTTCAAACCCGAAAACGACCCTGATGGTGCGGTGCTGCCGCTATACGAGCTTGCCCGGGAACTCCCCGGCGTCAAGACGCCGGCGGTGTGGCTGCCGCATGGGGTACTGGGCATCTCCACGGGTCAGTTTCTGGCCGACACCACTGAGGGAGCCTTTGGGCCTTTTGCCGGGCAGGTGTTTGTCTCCGATCAGGGCCAGAGTAAAATCTCACGCATTTTCCTGGAAAAGGTAGATGGGGTGTATCAAGGGGCCTCTTTCGGCTTCTTTGACGGCTTTGCCTCAGGAGCCATGCGCCTGAGCTGGGGCCGGGATGGCTCCCTTTTCGTCGCCCAGACCAACCGGGGCTGGGGTTCTACCGGCCGGGAGCCCTTTGCCCTGCAGCGTCTGGTCTGGACCGGCAAAATCCCTTTCGAGATCCAGGCCGTCCGGGCCATGCCCGACGGTTTTGAGCTGAGCTTCACCCGTCCGGTGGACAAGGGCACCGCCGCCGACCCGGCGAGCTATGCCCTTAGCTCCTTTATTTACAAATACCATCCGGTGTATGGCTCCCCAGCGGTCAATCTGGAAGAGGGGCAGGTGCGCTACGCCGAGGTATCCCGCGATGGCCTCAAGGTCCGTCTGGTGGTCGATGGCCTGCGCGAAGGCTATATCCATGAGCTGCGGGCCGAGGGGGTACGCGATTATACCGATGGCCAGCCGCCCCTGCATCCTACGGCCTACTATACGCTGAACCGGCGTCCACAGGGCGATACCCTGGCGATTCCGGCCGGTGCCCGTGCAGCCCACCACCATCATCCGGCCCCGGCCGAGGCGGCTCCAGCGCCTGTCCCGACCCCCAGGCCCCGCCCCGCGGGGCAGCTGGCCAAGAATCAGACCACCCTGCCGGCGCACTGGACTGAGGGGCCTGACCTGACCATCCGCCTGAGCACCAAGCCCGGGCTGCAATTTGACGTCCAGGACATGACGGTCGAGGCCGGGACTCGTATCCGGCTGATATTCAACAATCCCGACGACATGCCGCACAACTTCCTGCTCCTGCGGCCTGGGCAGGCCGACAAGGTCGGCAAGGCTGCCCTCGCTCTGGGCGTCAAGGGGATGGCCATGGACTATGTACCCGAGATGGATGAAGTCCTGTATCACAGCAAGCTCTTGCAACCTGCGACCAACCAAACCATCTACCTGGAAGCCCCCAGCGAGCCCGGCGTCTATCCCTATGTGTGCACCTATCCGGGGCACTATGTGAGCATGCGGGGCGTGCTCCGGGTGAAATAAATGCTCCGGGCCAGGTGGAATCCCCGCGGCTAGCGCGTCTTATCTGCATAAAATGGTAGGAAAAAAGCGAACCGCGGTGGCCCAGGGGCCATCGCGGTTTTGGTTTTCTCAGGCGTTTTTTTTCTTCTTTTTGATTGTATTACTTTCATGGTCCGGACTTTGAGAGGACCATCCTCCACGGCGCCCTGCCCCGGCCGGGCCTCCTGCCCTGCCGTAAGCTCACGAACATCACCCCCGAAAACCTATTGTATGTTTACCGAAAAGGACCTACAAGACATAGCTGCCCGAGGCAGCGAACGCGCGACCGTTGAAGCTCAGATCAAGCATTTCGAAACGGGCTTTCCCTTTCTGCAAATCCGAAGGGCCGCCACCGTCGGCGATGGCATCCTCGCCCTAAGCGGCGAGGAGATCGATCGCTTCGTGCGCCTGTACGAGCACTATCTGCCGTCCCTCAAGATCGTTAAATTCGTGCCCGCCTCTGGCGCGGCGAGTCGCATGTTCAAGGCGCTCTTTAGCTATCTGAATGAAGCCGAGGCCGCCGGGCAATCCCCCGCGCCAACGGGCGCGGTGGCGGAATTTTTTGCCCGGCTGGAAGATTTTGCCTTCTACAGCGACCTCAAGGCCTGCCTGAGCGAGGCGGGGCATGACTTGTCGGCTTGCCTACAAGCCGGGGACTATGCCACCGTGCTGCGCTACTACCTCACCGAGGACGGGCTGGGCTATGGCGTCCTGCCCAAGGGGCTGCTGCAGTTTCACCGCTATCCCGAGGCCGGCCTCAGCCGGACGGCCCTGGAAGAGCACATGGTCGAGGCCATGCACTATGCGACCGCCCCCGGCGGCACGGCCTACCTGCACCTGACGGTCTCCCCCGAGCACATAGAAAAGTTTCAGGCTCATGTCGCTGCTACCCGCAGCCGCTATGAGACCGAGCAGACCAAACTGGACATTTCCTTTTCCGTCCAGAAGCCAGCCACCGATACCATCGCAGTGGACATGGACAATGCGCCCTTTCGGACCGAGGACGGCAGCCTGCTCTTTCGGCCGGGCGGGCACGGGGCCCTACTCTCCAATCTCAACGACATCGACGCCGATGTGATCTTCATCAAAAACATCGACAATGTGGTCCCGGATGGCATCAAGGCCGAAACCTACCGTTACAAGATGGCCCTGGGCGGCATCCTGCTTTCGTATCAGGAAAAAATTTTTGACTACCTCGAAGCCCTGGCAGACCCGGCCCCGGGTCTGATCGGAGAAGTAGAGACCTTCCTGCAGGAGGCCCTCTGCGTGGAGCCCCCGGCGGGCTATGACAATTGGGATGAGGCCCAGCGCCTGACCTACCTCAAAGGCAAGCTCAACCGGCCGCTGCGCGTCTGCGGCATGGTCAAGAACGAAGGCGAGCCCGGTGGCGGCCCCTTTTGGGCGGCCAATCCCGACGGAACGGTCTCCCTGCAAATTGCCGAAACGGCTCAGATCGACGAGGATAACCCGGAGCAACGGGCCATCATGCAGGCAGCGACCCACTTCAATCCGGTGGACCTGGTTTGCGCCACCCGGGACCGGAAAGGCAAGCTTTTCGACCTGATGCCCCATCGTGATCCCAAGACCGGCTTTATCTCCTACAAGTCGCTGGGCGGCCGCGAGCTCAAGGCGCAAGAACTCCCCGGCTTGTGGAACGGCTCCATGTCAGACTGGAATACCCTCTTCGTAGAGGTGCCGATCATTACCTTTAACCCGGTCAAGACCGTCAACGACCTGTTGCGGCCTACGCATCAGCCGTAGGGGGGTAGCGGGAGGCAGGGTAGCCCCTGCCTGAACCGGACGCATTGTCCACGATGGAAGCCCTTGCCTCCCTCCATCAGACATCTGTATCTATCCCCTGCCCCTCCGCCACAAATGCTGGCGGAGGGGCAGGCGGCATTTTTGAAATAGATTTTTTGATATATAAATACTGAACTATATTCGCTGGGGAAGGTCGCGGAAAAAGATTTTCCCCATTTTTTTTCCGCTCCTCTTGTTAAGTTATTAGAATATTATTATTTTTGAAATCGATTAGGGTGATATACGGCTAAAAACTGAATCCCGTGGACTTGTTTTGTGACCGGCTGGCCTCCATTTGGAGCGCCGCCGGTTTTTTTATGGGGAAAGTGGGCAAATGGGGAAGTAGGGAAAGGGGGCAAATGGGAAAGTAGGGAAAGTGCCTTGCGTAAAGTATTGTTAAACAGGTCATTATCAATCTTATCTGTATTGCGTTTCCTGTACCGCTATCCGGGCTTCCTTCCCTGATTTTGTTACCTTTGGTGGAAACTGCCTTTCAGGGTGGTGAGTAGGATTCTCAATCAAGGTACATGAAGCCCATATCTGCCTTACTGAACATTCTGGAATTGGATCAGGTCAAAGAAGGCCTGTTTCGGGGCGTGAGCAAAGACATCGGCAGCCCTTCGGTCTTTGGGGGACAAGTGCTGTCGCAGGCGCTCTATGCCGCCACCCGCACCGTGGACCCGGCCCGGCTGGTGCATTCCCTGCACGGCTACTTTATTTTGGCGGGGGATATGTCGATCCCGATAGACTATGAGGTCGACATCATCCGGGACGGCCGCAGCTTCACCACCCGCCGGGTGGTGGCCCGGCAGCACGGCAAGGCCATCTTTATCATGGCGGCTTCCTTCCAGATTGAGGAAGAAGGCATGGATCACCAGGTTGAGATGCTCAATGTCCCGCCGCCAGAGTCGCTGCGCTCCCTGATTGAGTGGGCCCGGGATCTGCCGGATTCGGTGCCCATCAAGCGCTTTGGCCTCTTTGCCGAGGACAGCCCCATCGACGTGCGGCCGGTGGAAAACATCAACCCTGTCTCGCCAGCGCGGCGTCCCCCCTTCCGGCACGTCTGGTTCCGGGCCAATGGAGATCTGGCCGAGGCCAGTCAGTCCGCCCACCGCTACATCCTGGCCTACGCCTCCGACTTTAACCTGCTGATCACCGCCCTGCTTCCGCACGGCATCTCGCTCTTCACTCCCGGCTTGCAGATTGCCAGCCTGGATCACGCCCTCTGGTTTCACCGGCCCTTCCGGGCCGATGAGTGGCTGCTCTATGCCCTGGACAGCCCGAGCGCCTCGGGCGCGCGCGGCTTCACCCGCGGCAGCGTCTTCAACCGCGAAGGCCGCCTCGTGGCCTCGGTCGCGCAGGAAGGGCTGATGCGGATGCGGAAATGAGAGGCGAGACCGCTACGCTGCGAGAAGCGAGACCGGCCCGGGGACGGGCCTGCGAGCCCTTTTTTTCACGTGTGATCCTACCTACCATGCCTTCTCTTCGTCTGCTCCTCCCCCTTTTGCTTGTGTTTGCGGCCTGCAAACCTGAGCCAGAGGCGCCGCCGCCGCCCAATGTTGTCATTATCTTTGCCGATGACCTGGGGTATGGCGACCTGAGCTGCTATGGACAAACCCGCTACGGGACGCCCAATCTGGACCGTATGGCGCAGCAGGGTGTGCGCTTCACCAACTTTTACGTGCCGCATCCGGTCTGCTCGGCCTCCCGGGCAGCCCTGCTCACCGGCTCCTACGCCAACCGGCTGGGCGTCTACGGAGCCTTCATGCCCACCGCCAAGGTCGGCCTGAATCCCGAGGAGGTCACCCTGGCCGAACTCCTCAAGACCCGCGGCTACGCCACGGCCATCTATGGCAAGTGGCACCTGGGCCACCTGCCACCCTTCCTGCCCACCCGGCAGGGCTTTGACGACTATTTTGGCCTGCCCTTCTCCAATGATATGTGGCCCAAGCATCCCAATCAGGCGAACTTCCAGTTTCCCGAGCTGCCGCTGATCCAGGGGGAAGACACCCTGCGCTATATCACTGACAATCAAGACTCTCTGACCGTCTGGTACACGCAGCATGCGGTAGACTTTATCGACCAGCATACCGAGCAGCCCTTCTTCCTCTATCTGGCCCACAGCATGCCGCATGTCCCACTCTACGTGAGCGACCGCTTCCGGGGCAAATCCGGTGCCGGCCTGTATGGCGATGTCATCATGGAGATTGACTGGTCGGTGGGCGAGGTACTCGCCGCCCTGGAGCGCAACGGCCTGACCGACAACACCCTGGTGATTTTCACCTCAGACAATGGACCCTGGCTCTCCTACGGTACCCACTCCGGCGTAACCGGCGGCCTGCGCGAAGGCAAAGGCACCTGCTTTGAGGGTGGGGTGCGGGTCCCCTTCATTGCGCAATGGCCGGGCAAGATCCCGGCGGGCATCACCCAGCCCATGCCGGCCATGACCATCGATGTCTTTCCTACGGTGGCCCACTGGGCCGGGGTCCTGCTGCCCGAAGCCCCCATCGACGGGCGGGACATCCGCCCGCTGCTGACGGGCGAGGCCGAGGTGGACTACGCCCACAGCGCCTATGCCTTCTACTATGAAGGCAATCAGCTGCAGGGCCTGCTAAGCGGCGATGGCCGCTGGAAACGCTATTTTCCCCACACCTACCGCTCGCTGGAGGGTCGCAAGGGCCGCAGCGACGGCCTGCCCATTCCCTACAACTACGACACCGAGATCGGCGATGCGCTATATGATCTGCGCCACGACTTCTCCGAAGTCACCGATGTCGCCGCCGAGCAGCCCGACATTATGGCCCGGCTAGATAGCCTGGCCGAAGGTTTTCGGGAGGAATTGGGCGACGCCCTGCAGAAGCGCAGCGGCCGCGGGCAGCGGCCGGTGGGGCGCGTTGAGGAACCTTAACCTGTCGTCACCCCGGCGCCCTCCAGGGCGCGAACGAGTTTGAGGAGTTTCTCGATGGTGACATGGTCCATGACCACAACCTTGTACCAGCGCGGCTGGTGGTGGTTATCTGGCACCAGGCCAAAGCGCTCGGCAATGGCAGGGTCAATGCCCTCGGCCCGCAGGGTGAGGATGTTGGCGTGGGGCTCACGGAAGTAGCGCAGGCCCAGGCGGTCCAGCTGATCGGCGAGCCACTGGCTGCGCTTTTGGAGGACCATAATTTTCTCTTCCCAGCCAAAGCGGCCGTAGGTCATGAGGATCATCCAGACGGCGATGGCATTGGCGCCGGAGCGGCTGCCGATGAGGGTGCTGTCCTCGCCCGCGACGTAGCTCGCCTCGGGGGTGCGGGCATAGGCCATAAGCCCTTTGCGGGCCACGAAAATGCCGGTACCGTAGGGGGCCTGCACCATCTTGTGGGCATCGAGGGTGACGGAGGAGACGTCGGGGTTGGCGAAATCGAGTTCGTGGCGGGCGTCAGTAAAGGGGTAGAAAAAGCCCCCGTAGGCCCCGTCGACGTGGAGGAAGAAGGGCAACTCGCGGGCCTTGAGGGCCCGGGTGTAGACCGAGGCCTGATCCACGGACCCAAACATGGTGGTCATCATGTTGGCGACGACGATAAAGGCGCGGGTGCCGCGGGCGAGCTCCACATCAAGGGTCGCATCGAGCGTCTCGGGCTGAATGGCGCGGGTGTCGTCGTCTACGGCGACGCGAGCGAGCCGGATGCCGAACACATTGGCGGCCTTGGCGACGGAGTAGTGGCTGTCGGCGGAGCAGAGCAGGCAGATGTCGCCGGCCGGGATCTGCTGATCCCGCATGAAGCGGTTGCGGTAGATCCAGACGGCCTGCAGGTTGGCTTCGGTGCCGCCGGCGGCGATGTAGCCGTCACAGCTGCCGGGGGCAGCGGAGAGAATTTTCTCGGCGCAGAGGCCGACCAGCTCCCGCTCAATGGCCTGGGTACCTTTGAAGAAGTGCTCGGTCTCGCCGCCGAGGGTGTGGCAGCCGATGTGGTTAGGGTTGTGGATGAGGGCGGTCAGAAAGGGGGCATCGCGCAGGAAAGGTGCATCCTGGTAGAAGACCTTGTCGTCGAGATGGGAGGCGGGGACGCCGAGGATCTCGTCATGGTAGAAATCGGCATTGTGCCGCAGCGCGTCGAAGACGCGGGTGTTGATCTGTTGCTTGCTCAGTTTTTCCCAGTAGGTGTTCATGCGGCAAAGATGGGAAAAAGCTATGACATGGAGCGAGGGCTTGCGGCGGCGTGAGGGGGGCGCAGGGGGAGTCGCCAGCGCAGCGCCGCGACCGGAACGAAGTGGAGCCCGGAGCCACCCGACGCCGGGGCGGGGCTGGTC
>RFHL01001222.1 GCA_003696875.1 Bacteroidota bacterium
CGCCGAGACCGGCGCGCCGGTGACGGCGCGCCGGGTCTGCTGGTAGGCTGGGATGGCCGCTTGCTCGAAGGGGGCCAGCCCCTGCGGCAGGTTTTGGGCGGGAAGGGTATGCGCCCCGACCAGAAGCAGGACAGGGAAAAAGAAACGGAATAAGCGGGTCATGCACATAAAGGTTGGGCTGAAAATTAGCGGCAAAAGGCCACTTTTCAAAAGCTTTGCCCCTCACATGTAGCCTACCTCCTTGTACCCGGCGGGCCAAAGCCCGCCCCCGCCGCATCGACCACCAGCACCCAGTCGGGCCCGCCCTCGGGCAGGGCGAAGGTGTGGATGCCTGCCGCTGGCAAGGTCTCGATATAGGTGGTCGCCCCATTGCGGGGATTGAACCACCAGGCGACGACTCGCTCGCCGCGCAGCGCCTCCAGGCGCAGGCTGATGTCACGCCCGCCGGGCGCATAGACCAGCAGAAAGCTGCCTTCGGCATCGACGGCGGCGCGCAGATGCGCGCCATCGGGCGGATTGAGGCCGTAGAGGACGTCTTGCCGTGGCTGCAAGCGCCCCCAGGGGCGCGAGGCGAGCAGGTCGTGCAGGTGACGGATGTCCTCCGCCCCCGGACGCGCCAGCGCTTCCCGCCAGTCGGTGAGGGTGGGAATGGCCAGGGGCTGGCCGGGCTTGTACATCTGCCAGACGGCATTGTGACCATAGGTGTGGCCGCAAGCGCCGGAGAGCAGCGACCAGTAGGCGCTCACGCGCACATCCAGGGGCTCAAAAAAACCGGCTTCGAAGTGTGCGGGCTGCACGATGAGACCGTCCTCATCCAGCACCCCGGCCGGGGTGCGCTGGGGATCGCTCCAATCCAGGTAGTCCCAGAAGCGGACCGGGATGTCTTCGTAGGCGGGCTCGCCGTTGAGGAAGGGCTTTTCCGGCTGGTACTGGGCCAGTTCCAGGTTGTAGCGAAAGACCAGATCCTTTCGCTGGCCATGGCCACTCTGATACATGTTGAAATCCAGCCAGGGCTCGCGGTGCAGAAAATAGGCGGAGGTAGAGGCGCCACGGGGGTGGTAGGTAATGAGATGACGCCCACCGTCTCCTGCCCGCAGGCCTTCGGCCATGGCTCGCCAGATGGCGAGGTTTTCCTCCGAATCCACGTTGCGGTCGCCCCCCAGTACCCAGACCACGGGCTGGGCCCGGTAGCGCGCGCCCAGAAATTCTCCATAGATGCGGGCGTTTTCAGGGGTAAAAATCACCGGGCCAGCCCCGGGATGATTCGTTTCCAGTTTATCGCCCCAGGTAGGGAGCAACGCCATGGTCAGGCCCAGTTGGGTGGCTTTTTCTACGATCCGGTCTACATGCTGGAAGTAGGCCTCGACCGGACGGGTAGGATCCAGGTTTTCCAAGGGGACATCGCCATTCGCATTGGGACGGCGCAGGCCGTCATTTTCGGCCAGTATCACCGCCTGGATGACGGTGAAGCCCTGCCGGGCCCGGGTCTCCAGGTAGTGGGTGGCCTCGTCCACGTCGAGGATGTGAAACAATTCCCAGGCGGTATCGCCCAGCCAGAGAAAGGGGCGGCCAGAGGCGTCGGTCAGGTGGCGCCGGTCGGCACTGATGCCGGTGGGCTGGGCAGTCAGCACGGGCAGGCCCATGAGCCCGGTGAGGAGGAGAAACAGAAAGCTTCGCATCGGATAGAGATTTGCAAAAAAAGATACATAAGCTCCCCTTCACAGCCATCCTGCCCAGGTATTTCTGACGGAAAAAGGCCTCTTTTTCTATCCATTTTATCCCTTATGAACCGTATCCCAATCCTGCTCCTCCTGCTTAGCCTGGGCTTTCCGGCGCTACGCGCCCAGTCTGGTCTCACCCGCTACGTCGACCCCTTTCTTGGGGTCGATGGCGGCGGGAATGTGCTCCCCGGCCCCTGCATGCCCTTTGGCATGGTGCGGCCAGGCCCCGACATCCCTCCCTCCAACGCGACCACCGGCTACCAGTCCGGCCAGCCCATCGACGGCTTTTCCCAAAATCACCTGAGCGGTACCGGCGGGGGCGGCCGCTACGGCCATTTTATGCTGATTCCTCAAACCGGCACGCCCCAGCTAACCGATCATGCCTCCCCCGCCTCGGGCGAGGCGGCGCGGGTAGGCTACTACGGCGTCACGCTGGACCGCTGGGGCATACAGGCTGAGCTCACCTGCGATGAGCGGGTGAGCCTCACCGCCTTCACCTTTCCGGCGACAGACAGCGCCTGGGTGCTGCTGGACCTGGAGCGGGTCATCACCCGCGCGCGCGGCCGCCTGGATGACGGCCGCTGCATCGATGCCTTTGCCCAGCGGCATGCCGATGGCAGCCTGAGCGGCTACGGCATCTATATTGGCGGCTGGGGCCATCAGGAGCCTTACCGGGTCTTTTTTGCCCTGGAATTTGAACAGCAACCGGTAGCACAAGCTGGCTGGGAAGGCGAAACCTACCTTCCCAGCGCCTCCTCGGTGCGTGGGCCTGATGCGGGCTGGATGGCCCGCTTTGATACACGCGACCAGCCCCGGATACAGGTCAAGGTCGCCCTCTCAACCCTCCATGAGGCCCAAGCCCGCGCCAATCTGAAGGGCATCCCCCACTGGGATTTTGACCGGCAGGTCGCCAAGGTGGTCGCCCGCTGGGATGAGGTTCTGAGCCGTATCGAGATTCGGGGAGCCAGCGAGGAGCAGTATACCCTTTTCTATACCGCCCTCTACCGCTGCTTTGTGATGCCCACGGATATCTCGGGCGAAAACCCCGCCTGGCATACGGAAGGTCCTAGCTACTGGGACTACTACGCCATTTGGGATACCTACCGCACGCTGCACCCCTTGCTTACGCTGATCGCCGAGGACCGGCAAGTAGATATGCTCAATAGTCTGCTGGACATCTACCGTCACCGTGGCTGGCTGCCTGATGCCTGGGTGGTGGGGGACTATGCCCATAAGCAGGGAGGTACCAATGCCGATGTCCTCTTTGCCGATGCCGCCGCCAAGGGGCTGCGGGGCGTGGACTATGAACTCGCCTATGAGGCCATGCTCAAGCAGATTGAGGTGCCCTCGCCTTGGCCACGCCGCTACGGGCGGCATCCCTCATACCTCTCGCTGGGCTACTGCCCCAGCACGGTGATGTGCGGTTCGTCCTATACGCTGGAATATGCCTACAATGACTACTGTATTGCCCAACTCGCCCGTCACCTGGGCAAGGACGCCATGGCCCACCATCTGGAAGAAATGTCCCTCAACTGCTACGAGTTGTTTCATCCGGAGCACAAGTATTTTTGGGCCAAAGACAGTGCCGGGATCTGGGCGCCAGACTTCTCCCCTGAGCACCACGGCGACCCGTGGTGGGAAGGGCCTTATTTCTACGAAGGCACCCCGGCCCACTATGCGACGTATGTGCCGCATGACATGGCCGGCCTCATCCGCCGCCATGGCGGCGCAGAGGCCTTCGTGGCCTTTCTCGATCAGCTTTTTGATGAAGGCTGGTACAATCAGGGCAACGAGCCCGACATCATGGCGCCCTTCCTCTATCAATATGCCGGTCGCCCGGACAAAAGCGCCGAGCGCGTGCAGCACTTGCTGAAGACCGAATACCGCGTCGCCCGCGACGGCTGGCCCGGCAACGACGATGCGGGCTGCATGTCCTCCTGGTACATTTTTGCCAGCCTGGGCTTGTATCCCAATGCCGGGCAGGATGTGTACCTGCTAGGCAGTCCAGCCGTACCGGAGGCCAGCCTGTGGCTGGGGCCGGGCCGCAACCTCCGCATCAAGGCCTGGGGCCTCTCGCCCGAGAACCGCTATGTGAAGGCCCTCACCGTCAATGGCCAGCCCTGGGACCGCTGCTGGCTGCAGCATGGCGACATCGCCGAGGGGGCCACGCTCGTGTTTGAGATGGGACCGGAACCCAGCGATTGGGGGACCCATACGCCCCCACCTTCGCTGACGAAGTAGGGTCGAATGAGACTTTCTGCCGTTGGGTACAGAGAAAGAAAAAGCGCAGGATTTTTCCCGGCCAAAAGCTATCTTCGCCTTATTTTTTCGTCAAAGTTGCTGATTATGGGAAGAGCTTTTGAGTACCGTCGAGCGGCCAAAGAGAAGCGCTGGGACAAGATGTCCAAGCTATTTCCCAAACTAGGTAAGGCCATCACCATTGCCGCCAAGGAAGGCGGCCCCGACCCCGAAATGAACGCCAAGCTGCGCACGGCCATCGCGACGGCCAAGGCGCAGAACATGCCCAAGGACAACATTGAGGCCGCCATCAAGCGAGCGACCAACCAGGACGCGGCCAATTTTGCCGAGGTCAACTACGAAGGCAAGGGCCCACACGGGACCCTGGTCTTTGTGGAGACGGCCACCGATAACCCTACCCGTACCGTGGCCAACATCAAGCTCTACTTCAACCGCTACGGCGGGGGACTGGTTCCCACAGGCTCACTGGCGTTCATGTTTGACCGCAAGGCGGTCTTTGAGCTGGCCGCAACGCCCTAGCTGGACCTGGAGGAACTGGAGCTCACCCTGATCGACGCCGGCCTGGACCGCCTCGAACAGGAAGGTGAGACCGTCTATGTCTATGGCGACTACACCGCCTTTGGCAACCTGAGCACGGCTCTGGATGAGTTGGGCATAGAACCGCAAAAGGCCAGCCTTCAGCGGATTCCCAACACCCCCATCGACCTCACCGAAGAGCAGATGCAGGACCTGGAGATCCTGATCGACAAGCTCGAAGACGACGACGTGCAGGCGGTGTATACGAATGTGGAGTGAGGGATAGACAGTGGGAGCCGAGAAGCGAGAGGCGAGACCGGGTTGTCAATCCCTAATTAATGTTGACCGTTTTGAAAAAGCCCGCCGGACGATATGCCGGCGGGCTTTTGAATTTTGGCCTTAAATCCGCGACTGGTAGGTGTAGAGGTCGAAATAGCGCCCCTCGCGGGCGATCAGTTCGTCGTGGGTACCGCGCTCCACGATCTGCCCGGCCTCAATGACGAGGATCTGATCGGCCTGCCGGATGGTGGACAGGCGGTGGGCAATCACGAAGGTGGTGCGGCCTTCCATCAACTGAGACAGAGACTTCTGGATAAAGGTCTCGCTCTCGGTGTCGAGGTTGGAGGTGGCCTCGTCCAGGACGAGGATACGGGGATTGGCGAGGATGGCCCGCGCGATGGCGATGCGCTGCCGCTGTCCGCCGGACAGCTTTACGCCCCGCTCCCCAATCAGGGTGTCGAGGCCGTCCTCAAAGCGGTCGGTAAACTCCTTCACATAGGCGGCGGCCACCGCCGCCTGCAGTTCTTCCTCCGTCGCATCAGGCCGGGGAAAGAGGATATTCGCCCGAATCGTCCCCTCAAACAAGAAATCGTCCTGCAAGACCACCCCGAGCTGGGCCCGAAAGCTGTCGAGCGTCACCTGGGACATGTCTTGCCCATCGATGGTGATGCGGCCCGAGTCCGGGGTGAGAAACGACGCGGCCAGGCTGGCGATGGTGGTTTTGCCCGAACCCGAACTCCCCACGAGGGCCGTGACCGAGCCTGCCGGGGCATCAAAGCTGATGCCGTGCAGGACCTCTTTGTCGTCTTCGTAGCCAAAGCGCACATCCACAAAGGAAATATCCCCTTGTACCGGTCCAATCTCGATGGTCCGATTGGGGTCATCGGTCTCCCGGGGCATGCGCAGCAGCTCCTCGGTCCGGTCGAGGCCGGCAAAGGCCTCAGTGAGTTGGCTGCCGATGTTGCTCATCTGGACTACCGGGAAGATGAGCAGGGCCAGATACAGGATAAAGGAAAACAGATCCCCCGCACTCAGCGTCTGATCCATGATCATGGGACCCCCGATGGCGAGGATGCCCACGGTGGTGAGCCCGGCCAGGAAGGTTCCCGAACTCGTCACGAGGCTGGTGGCGGTGAGGGAGCGTTTCACATTGTTGAACAGACGCAGGACGCCTTCGCGAAAAATTCTGGCCTCCTGATCCTCGGCATGGAAGCCTTTGATAACGCGGATGCCGCTCATCGACTCGGTGAGTCGCCCCGTGACCTCGGCCTGGATCTTGGCCCGGTCCCGGAAAATGGGGCGGATATAGCCAAACGCCTTCAGCATGATGAAGCCAAAGACAATCAGCGGAATCACGGAGAAAAAGGTTAGAACTGGGTTGAGATAAATGAGGATCACGAGTGCCCCGATAGCGGTCAGCAAGCCTCCGATCAGCTGGGTAAAGCCGGTCCCGACCAGGTTGCGGATGCCCTCCACGTCGGTCATGATGCGGGAGACCAGGGTGCCGGACTTGGTATTATCGAAGTAGCGGACCGGCAACCGCAGGACCTGCTGCTGTACCTTGACCCGCAGCTCGGCGATCAGGTATTGGGCTTCCACGCTCAGTAGGCGCACGAGGGCAAAGGAAGAAACTGCCTGAATCAGGACTGCCACCCCGACCCCAAAGAGCAGCAGATAGAGCTGCTGGGTATCTCCGGCAGGAACGATTTCGTCCAGCAGGTACTTGGGCGCACCGGGCAGGACCAGGCCGGCGGCCCGGTTGACAAGGACGAGGAGCAGCCCTAGCGCCAGCATTTTGCGGCGCGGCCAGACGATGGTCCGGAACGCATAGCGCAGGCTGGTAAGGGACTCGGTCTGGGTAGAAGAATCGGCCATAGACTCGGAAAGTAAGGGGAAATAGGTAATGGTAGCGTTACGGTTGCCAAGGTAACACCTGAGCCGGGGTTGGTGTGACAGTCAGGGAGATAAAAATAGAGATTTGCCTGATGGACTCCATTGCGAAAGCCCTGTTCCGCAGGAAACCCGCAGCAATCAGGGATTTTGTACCTTGGGCTGGATGCGCAGCCTCTTCCTGATCATCGGTCTATGCCTGACTGCGGGCCTGTGGGCCCAGCGGCCGTATGTTTATGGCAGTTTCCCGCGGGCCGGCGCGACTGGTCTGGGATGCGACGTGGCTATTCGCCTCAAAATGCAATTCCCCTCTGAGGCCCGGATCCTGGACCCGATCACCCTTAGTGAGGATGCCGTCTGGCTCTCCACCCAGGTCGGCAAACGCGTACCGGCTACCCTCACCTATGACGAAGCCCTCCATACCCTGACCCTCTGGCCCAGGGTGGCCCTCGCTCCGGGCGAGGTCTACACCTTTACCCTCACCGACCGGCTCGTCGACGAGCGCGGCTTCGCTTTCCTGCCCTACGAGATGCATTTTGCCACCGGTGACTGCCGGCAGCCCTCGGCCGATCCGCTGCTGCCGACCCCACCGGCCGACAGCCTGCCCCGCACCCGGCTGCGCACCTTCGACGCGCGCTGGCGCGGCGACAGCCTCCTACTCTACTGGGCGGTGGAGCAGGAGTATTTTACCATCTCCTATCACCTGGAGCGGGCCCCGGCCCGCGAGGGGCCCTACGTTCCGGTCATGGTAGTCCCCAGCCTGGGGGACACCGACTCCCTGCGGCAGTATGCCTGGTTGGATCCCAAGCCGGGGCAGGGCGCGGTCTACTACCGTCTCGGCCGGGAAGGCCTGCTCGACAGCCTGCACTACCTCGACACCCTGGCCCGCTTTCGCAGCCATATCCGGCTGGTGGCGGAAGACATCCCGCGAGGCGATAGCCTCGCCATCGAATGTGTGATGCCTACTGCTTCCACCATGGCGCTCATCCTTAAGGATGCCTCGGGCCGCATCCGGCGCCGCAAAGCTGGGCCCCTGCGACCGGGCCATCAGCTCATCAAAATCCCCCTCAACGGGCTGCCGCCCGGCCCCTACCTGGTCCTGCTGCGCACGCCCGAGAAAGACCTCACCCAACCCATCCGGATCTATTGAGTGACCTACTCCGGCCGCACCGGAGTGACCATAATGTGCGCCCGGTGGGTACCGGGGTCCATAATCCACGGACCTCCTGGCACGATGGGCGCCGTAGGCAGGCCGGTCGACGCGGCGGTAGCCCAGGGGATATAGATCACGTAGCGGTAGTAGGCATCCACGACGGTGCCGGTCTCGGCATCGTAGCGGCCTTCGGGGCCAGAGAGGATGTGGAGGGTGCTGGGGTGCTCCGGCATCGGCAGCGTGCCGGCCTTGGCCTCGGCTTCGCGCATCTCAAACACTTCCTGAAAATTCTTCCCCTCGACGCGCAACGCGCGCCCGCGAGCCATAAAGGGCTCCAGATCAGCGTGATAACACGCACAGCTAAAGCCCGCCTTGGCCGGATCATCGGCCAGGCAAATCAGGTTGTTGTCGCCTTCCCGGAGGGTGACGAGCGTCCCGTCGGCATCGAAACCAAGTACCGTAGCGCCTTCGCGCATGTCTTCGGGAGCGGCCATCACGGCCGCCGCGATCTGGTCCTCAGCAGAGGGGATGTCCTGGGCCTGGAGGCCACTACCCGCCAGCAGGCAGGCCAAAAGGGAGAGAAAGGTACGCATGAGATAAGGGGTAAACGTGAGAAACATCATAGGTATCGCCCCGGGGGGCTGATCCTGAAGGTAAGGTTTTTTTCGCTTCCCCCCCCCTTTCTGGACAAGCACAAAAATCCCCCGCCAAATTCCGTACCTTCCGTTCAAAGCCGATAAGCTATGGCAACTATCCCAGATCAGGGCGCCCTGCTGCGCCAACGCGACATCTTTCTGGGCGGTGCCGCGGGACAGCGGCCCCGCCTGCCCGTGAGTCTGGAGGCCCTCGAAGGGGCCGCCGAAAAGGTACTTTCCCCCGCTGCCTTTGCCTACCTCGCCGGCGGAGCCGGCCGGGAGGACACCGTCCGGCAC
>RFHL01001223.1 GCA_003696875.1 Bacteroidota bacterium
GATTTATAACAAAAGCTATTACTATGCCCACTACTATGGCAGCCGGGCGTTTACCCATTGGTATGCCCCCAAGCGCTATAGCCTGGTCTTGCTTTTTTCGGTGAAAAAAGCCGTGGACCGCAGCTGGGCCTATTTTGCCGGGCAGGATTCCCTGGTGGAATTTGATGACCGGGGTTGGTACGGGACCGATACGCAGCGTGACCTGGCTGAAAATGCCGCCAATGCCGGGCCGTTTCACGATAGGTACTATGATGAAGGCCTGCAGAAAACGAATCTTAATCGCCTGCAGGCGATGATTGAGCTATGCCAAAACCGCGACATTGAGCCCGTGCTGGTATCCCTACCCATGTGGGTGGGCTACCGGCAGCATACCCAGCCGGAACGCTGGGCGTATATGCACCAAACCACCGATTCGCTGGCGCAGGCCATGGGGGTCCCGTATCTCGACTTTACAGAGGATGCACGCTTTACGGACGAGGATTTTTTTGACGCCAATCACCTGCGGCGGCAAGGAGCGATCCGGTTTACCCAGATCTTGCAGGATACCTTGGGGATTGCGGGGCCGCCACAGGCTGATAAATGAGTCTGCTGGCGGCTAGTACGCCAAAAACAGCCATTCACCACAACCCTGAGGGAAGATCGGAACCAATTGCCGAACTTTAGGTTGAATTTTTATTCAACATTGCTGCCATCATTGGATTCTGTCAGGACACCTTACGGAATCTGTTTGGCCTGAGATTTTCATCTCCTCTGCCGGCAGGCCGGCAGAAGGATGCTTTTAACCCCGACTTTTATCCAGCTCACCATGTATCAGCGCATGTTCGCTTGTCTGCTTTTTTTCTGCCTGTGGGGCGCTGTCCTGCCGGCTCAGCCATCTTATTTCTGGACGGCTGAGGGCAAACAGGAGGTGACGGAGGACCGTAGCGCTCTGGTCCTGCACTTTGCCGAACCGGTACGGGTGGGTGAGGTCCTGATACCGACTGCCCGTACGGAGATGCCGCTGGCGTCTGCCAGCGAGATGCGGCAGGCCGTACAATTAAGCATGGATGAAGCCGGTGCAGGCGAGGCTGGGGCCGTAGCCCGGGCCTATCTGCAAGCGGCTGCACCGCTGCGTAGTGCCGCCTTCGCCCTTCGCATGCCCGATGGCATGCAGTTGTGGCCTACTCATCGCATTGTTTTGCAACCCAATGAAGCCTTCGACGAGCAACGGTTCAGGGCGATGTTGACTCCCTATCCCGGCTACGTGTTCAGCGATATGCCCACCGGGGGCTCCTTGCTGGAGATTGACGACCTCTCCGCCATCCTGCCACTGGCCAATGCCCTGTATGAATCCGGCATGTTTGCCTGGTGCCAGCCGGACTTTATGGTTGATGTGCGCCCGCAAAGCGGGCAGGAAATACAGGTGGGCTGCCCGCCTTCGGATCCCCTCTATTCCGCGCCTCTGTTCTATCTGGACAATCCAGGGGGAGGGGTAAAATCCGCTTATCCCTACCGCTCCATGACCGCGGGCATCGATATTAATGCCCCGGAGGCCTGGTGCCTGAGCCTGGGCTCAGCCTCCATCACCGTCGCCGTTATCGATGAAGGCGTGGAGGCCCATGAGGACCTGGAAAACGATGCCACCAACCAGAGCCGGGTTTTGCCGGGGTATTCCACTGCCGATCCGGTTAATGGGGTAGGGGCGCCTGTTGCTTCCGAAGACGCCCACGGACAAGCCATTGCAGGAGTGATTGCCGCTTCACACAACAGCGTAGGAGTGAGTGGGGTAGCCCCCAATGTCCATATCCTCCCCGTACAGATCCCTACCGATGGGACCGCGACGGTTTCACAGATTGCCACGGCGATCAACTGGGCTTGGCAGAATGGAGCTGACATCATTAACAATAGTTGGGTGCTCAACTCTTGTGTTTCTTCTTTGTTTCCCCCGATTGAGCAGGCGATTACCCAGGCGCGCACGCTGGGCCGAGGGGGCTTGGGCTGCCTGGTCGTTTTTTCTTCGGGCTCACAGTTTACGCCCAATTGTGTGGGCTACCCGGCCACCCTTCCTGAAGTACTTGCGGTAGGTGCGGTTGATGGTCAGGGCAATGCCCCTAGCTACGCCTCACAAGGTCCGGAATTGGACTTGGTGGGGGTATCTTCGTATGACGGAATTGATAACGTAACGGTCATGGACCGTATGGGCGTCTTGGGATATAATGATGGATCTGGAGTGGTTTCGCCCCAATACAGTAATCCCAATTACACCATGTGGTTTGGCGGCACCTCCGTAACCGCAGCCCAAGCCGCCGGCGTAGCGGCGCTCATGCTTTCCGTTAACAGCGGCCTGACCGAGGCCAGCCTGCGGAGTATCCTGACCAGCACGGCCACCGATATGGGCCCGGCGGGCTTTGACAATGCCTTCGGACATGGCCGGATTGACGCCTTCGCCGCCGTATCGGCGGCGCAGACCACCTTCCCGGTGGAGTGGCTGGCTTTTGACGCCAAAGTATGGGGTGAAGAGATCGTCCTCGACTGGACGACTGCCTCTGAACTCAACAATGACCGTTTCATCGTAGAGCGGCAAGGGCCGCAGGGGTTTGTGGCGATCGGGGAGGTCGCCGGGGCCGGTACGACGCAGGCGCCACAGGACTATCGCTTTTTTGATGCGCAGCCCTTGCCGGGGCGAAATACCTACCGCTTGCAGCAGGTCGATCTGGATGGCCGCAGCAGCTACTCAAGTACCGTAGAGGTGGTGTTTCCGGTGGAGGGTATTTCCCTGCTCTATCCCAACCCAGCGAGTGCAAGCACTCAATTCTCCGTCTATGCCCGGCGGGGTGGCCGCCTCAGCTGGACTCTGCTGGATCTGCAGGGTCGACAACTGCAGACAAGCACACAGGTGCTTGCCACTGCGGAGGAGACAGTCACCGTACCACTGGAAGGTCTCGCCCGGGGCTACTACTTGCTGCGCATCGCTACCAGCGAAGGCGATCAGACTTACCAGCGGCTGGAAGTCCGCTAGGGCTGCCTACTCTGCCTGCTCGGGCGGGCTGAATGCCGCAAAGCCCGGACAAAAGAGGACCGGTTGCGGCGGGTACTTCGAAAATGTCGGTTCGGACTTGCTGCGCTGACACAGCCAGAAGATGCTACCCCGCTTGCTGCGGATCTCTTGTCGGTAGCGGCAGCGGGCACAGCGGGACTGAGGCCACATAAGAAGTGTTTGGCAAAGCGAAGAGTTGATATAACCCCTCCTACTTGAGGATGTTTTGGAAATAGGCGATATAGTCCTCCATCCGTTTTTGGCCGTAGGCTACCTTGAAGTTGGTGTGAGTAATATAGAAAATGGTGCTTTCACCTGCCAGCAACTCCTGGGACAAGGGGTCGTTCTGGAAATCGGTGATATACTTCTTGGCCTCTGCCACACTCCCAAACTGGCTGATATAGGGCAGGAGATGGCTCTGCTTGTAGAGGAAGGTGAATACTTTCAGGCGGGCCCCACTGTAGCCTTTCTTGTTAAAATCTGAGATGCGCGTTGTTGCGTCGTTTTTGCTGATCTGGTCTTTGGGGACAAAGAGGAGTACAAAAATCTTGTCGTTGGGCCGGACCTGATCCGTGAAGCCCTGGTAGCGGGGATCCTTGGGGTTATTGGCTCCGCCGCCCTGACTGGGCGGTGCGGTAGCGGCCTGCGGCTGATTGGCCGCCGGCTGGGGATTGTCCATGAAACCCAGCGTGCGCCGGGCGATGGGAGTGACCTCATGCTCCGGGTACGTATTGACGACGTAGGTGAGGATCTTGGCCAGACTGTCCTTTTCGCCCAGGTAGCCAAAGGACATCCCCCGGATGTAATAGAGCCGGGCCAGGTCCAAATCCTCCAGCTTTTCGGAGAGCATGGCGCGTGATAAGAGGAAACCACTGAATCCCAAGGCGGTTTCGTAGCGTTTCTCTGCATAGGCGTTGAAAAGGCCGCCATAGGCAAAGGCAAGGTCTGCTTCTTCCTGATACAGCTCTTCCGGATCACGCCCCTGGATGAGATAGGCATAGACTGTCTCAGGGTGTTCGTTCAGGATGTAGTTTTTATGTACCTGGGCCAGGGGATTGCCCCGGGAAATATACAACTGATAGAGGGCGTAGCGAGATTGTAGGGAAAACTCGGTGTCGTCCCCGTAGCGATCCAGCAACCGCTCAAAGGTCTGGATGGCTGAGTCGGGTTCATTCAGCTTCTGCGCATAAACCTGCCCCAGTTTGTAGAGGGCTTCCTGAATGCTGGCGTGGGCGTCGGCGATCTGCTCGTCGGTGAAGGGAATGTCCTTGTAATACTGATACTTATCACCGTACTGGGCCAGCAAGGTGCTGTCCACCGGCTCGGATTCTTCCTCGGCGGCGGCACTGTTGGCCATATCCATATTCAGCGCTTTGCGGCTGCGCCGCCAGTTGTCTTCATTTTTGCGGTTGCCCCAGGTCTGCTGGAATTGCAGCCGGCCGTTGGAGACGGCCGAGGGATTGTCAAAGTACCAGGTGCCGCTGCTTTGCTGGTTGTTGCGGCGACCCTGATTGCCCTGCAGGGCAGGGTTGAAGAAGGGGTCAGCCTGACTGTTCATTTCCTCCAACAACCGCCGGGCTTCCTCCTCGGCCTGGCGTTGCTTCTCGGCCACAATGCCATCGATCAGAGCGTCCAACTCGGCCTCGGGCATAGCGGCGAGGGCGAGCATGCTGTCCTGGTAGGCGATGGTGGTCTTGTAGGTGATGTACTCCTTGAGGGTTGCGGCCAAGGCGGTGATTTCGTCGTACTCAGGCGAAGCCGGCGTGATCACCGAGGCGGCAGAGTCGTAATAGGCCTGGGCTTTGCCGTAGTTGAGGTAGTCGTAAAAGTAAATCTGGCCGGTCTTGTAGTAGGACAGCGCCTTCTGGCGCTGGTTGTTGATATTGGCCCACAGAGATTCCTGCAGGTAATCCAGCGCCCCGGGGCGGTTTTCTTTCTTGAGTTCCAGCAGGGCAAACTCGTAGTAGATACGGTCGCGGTAGGTTTCGTTTTTGTCGTCCTTTAGCAGCTTGGTGAGGTACTTATAGACTTCGGAATCGTCGTCTTGCCCTTCCTGGAAGTTGACATACAGGCGGGCAATCTTGATCATGGCTTCAAAAGCCAGATCGTAGTTGTTGCTCACCTTGGTGACCTCGGTATACTGGGTGAGAGCCTTGGGGTATTCGTTTAGCTCAGTATGGAGCTGGCCCAGCAGAAAGTGGGCGCGGGCCCGTCGGTCCCGGCCTTTGATGTATTCCACGTTCTCTTCCAGGATACGTACCGCCCGGCTGTATTCTTTGGCTTCGATGGCTAGCCGGGTCTGAAAGAGGGCAATCTCCCCGGCGAGTTCGTCGTCGATCTCCAGGGTATCATTTCCCAACACCTGGTCCCGCAGGATATCCCGGGCCATCTCGTAATTCTCCTGCATGTAAAAGGTCTTGGCGATCCAGAACCAGTTTTCGGCCAGGCGGGGTGAGCCTGGAAAGGCCTCATGCACAAACTGAAAGTTTTGCATGGCCAGGGTGTAGTTTTGCCGGTAAAACCAGCTTTTCCCATTCAAAATCCGGCAATCGTCGATATACTTGCCGTTGGGATGCTTGAACATGACGGCATCATTCTTCTTGATTACCGTCTCGAAGTCCGTGTCATAGCTTTTAATCTCGTCTTCGGTACCGTAATAAATCACCTCTATGAAGCCATTGTCAGCAAAGACATAGCTCTCCTCCAGCCGCTCAATGGTCTCGTTGAAGAGGTAGTCGGCGTTATAGTATCCGTTAAAGAAGGAAGTGAAACTGTGATAGATACGGGCCGGTAGGGTATCCTTTTCCTTGCGGCAGCCCATGAGCAGCAGCGGCAAGGTAATTAGAAAAATATACGTACCTTTGTAGGTATTCCAAGGGGTATTCATAGCGGTAGGGCTCTGCGCAGAGGAACGAATGTGACATGGTCCAGAAATGCCAGGCCAATGGGCCCAATATACCCAAATCCGGTGGCAAGCTAAATACGTATGCTGATAAACCTTTACAGGCGCATCCGGGCCAAATTGACGAAGCCGTACCAGGTTGATATTCTGGAGTATGAGACCCTGAAACAGTCTCGGACCTTCGTTCTAAAGCCTATAACGCTGGTTTCGCGGGGGGCGTTGCTGTTCTGTATCATCGTGGGGGGGACCGCAGCCCTGGTGATTTTTACGCCAGCCTTTCATCGGCTGATTCCTGGTTACATTGATCCTGAAGAGTTTCGGCAGGAGCGGGAAGTCATGGAAACCCAACTCGCCGCGGTGGAGGAAGAGGTGAAGCGCTGGGAAGCCTATGCCGAAAGTTTCAAACGCCTGGCCGGGGTGGCCAATGATTCCTCGGCTCCGGTCTTCAATCCGGAGCTCCTCGCCCAGAATACCGAGGCCTCTACAGAGGCCCCCAACGAGCCCGAAACCTCGGGTCCCTTTGGGGAGAGCGGCGAGCGCCCAGGCAGCAGCACCGTGCGTACCGCCTATGTACCCGAGCCAGCGGTGCCGGCGATGAAGTTGGGCCGGGTGGGGCCCCTCGACGCTTTGTTTTCCCCCCTGGACGGACAGATTAATAACGAATTTGATCCGGCCAAAGGACATTATGGCGTGGATATTGTAGCGGAAAGTGGCGCCCTCATTCGCGCAGCGGCCGATGGCTATGTGACACTGGCTGAGTTTTCTGATGAAAATGGCTGGGTGATTGGGGTGGCAAGCGCCGGCAATGTCCTGACCTACTATAAGCACAACAGCCGCCTGCTCAAAGAAATGGGTACCTATGTGCGAGCCGGCGAGCCGGTAGCCGTGATTGGCAACACAGGGGAAAACTCCACAGGAATGCACCTGCACTTCGAGCTCTGGCATCAGGGGATGCCGCTTAATCCGGTAGACCATCTTCCCATAACCCCATAACCCCATAAGACTTAGAGGAATCATGTTTGGAACGAAGAACGAGACAACTAGACCAAAAGTGACTGCAGACAACACCAATCGGGGCTCTGGCCGCAGCAACATCATCGCCGAAGGTACGGTCGTGGTGGGTAACATCAATGCCGAAGGTGACCTCCGGGTGGAGGGCAAGGTGATCGGCACCCTTGTATGTAACTCTAAGCTCGTCGTCAGTGCCACGGGCTACATTGAGGGTAATGTCGATGCTCGTATGGCCACCGTCGAGGGAGAGATCAAAGGCAATGTCGTCACCCGCGAGCTTCTCACCATCGATAAGACCGGCAAAATCTTCGGTGACATCTTCACCCAGAAGCTCGTCGTGCAGATGGGCGCCGTCTTTACCGGGAGCAGCAAGATGGCCGAGGCCGCCAAAGAGATGCTTACCAAGGCTCCACAGCGAGGTAAGGACCTGCTCGCAAGCAACAGCACCCGCGTGGTGAATGCCGCCGACGAAAAAGGCAAAATGGGTAAAGCCAGCTAGTTGGCGCTTTGACCACCAGGGCGTGGCCCTCGGGCGGGCCCATGTGGAGGGCCAGCCCGGGGACGTGCTCGAAGAGCTGGCGCAAGGCCCGGTCGAGCGCGGCCTTGCCCTCGGCCGGCAGCTTGTGGTCGGGCGGGTAGTCCTTGAGGCCGCGCAGGGTGCCCATGAAGTGCAAGATCACCTCGCGCAGGATCGGGAGCAGCTCCTCGTCGCTCTTGGGCTCGGGCCCGGGGCGCTTCCAGGTGCCAGAGCTGTGCTCGTCCGAGGTCTTGAGCGCGCGGGTCTTCTGCGCGATCCCTAGCTTGTTGATCCCATGCTCCTTGGCGAACACGCGCCAGAAATAGCGCTCCAGCGGCACCGCGACGGTGTGCTTGGCGCACTCCTCCAGGA
>RFHL01001224.1 GCA_003696875.1 Bacteroidota bacterium
GGCGATCACCCTGGTCGCCAGTGGCGACCTGCGCCTGGTGCGGCGCAGCCTGGAGCTCTTTCAGGACATGTATCTGGACCAGTTTGCGCCTGGCACGCCCCGCTATGTGGATGAGATCGGCCTGCTGGAGGATTATCCGCTGCTGACCCTGGAGGCCCTGCGCTGGTATGTTGACGCCAGCGGGGACACTGGCTTTTTGGCGCGCCTTTTCCCAGCTTACGACCGGATGCTCTCGCACTTGGTCAGCCAGCGCGATGAGGCGGGCCTGATCCTCAACCAGCGGGTCTTCATCGACTGGATTCAGCTGGACAAAAGCCAGGTGCAAAATGCTGCCTATCACGCCCTGCTGGGGCGGAGCTGCGGCCAACTGGCCGACCTGGCGGAGATGCTGGACCGGCCGGAGGCAGCCGCGCGGCTGCGGGCCTGGCGGGATGAACTGGCGGCAAGCCTGCGGGCCAGCTATTGGGATGCTGCGGTAGGGGCCTATCGCGATGGGATCAAGGACGGGCAGCTCATTGACCATTATTTCCCCATCTCCAGTGCGTGGCCCTATCTGTTTGATCTGCAAAGCGAATCCCAGACGGCTCCTCTGTTGGCGCATATTGCGACCAAGATGGACAGCATCGGCGAGCGGAACCGCCATCGGGAGACCAATCCTTACGGCAGTTTCTATCTCCTTTCGGCCTTGTACAAGGCTGGGAAGGCGGCTGAGGCGGAGCGCTTTATGCGCCAGCACTGGAGCCCCATGATCCTGCGCCATGATGACACGGCTTGGGAAAACTTTGGGTATGGCAGCATAGAAGACCCGAGTCAGGGTACGTTGAGTCACGCCTGGAGCGGCAGCCCAACCTTTTTCCTGACGACCCAGGTGCTGGGGGTGGACCTGGGCTGGCCCCATCCGCTGGAGGTGGGCATCATAACGATCTCCCCGCAGGCCGAAGGCCTGGATTGGGCTGAGGGCACCGTTCCCCATCCGGCCGGGCCGGTTTGGGTGCGCTGGGAAGTGCACGGCGATGCCCTCTGGCTGTGGTACGAGGCCCCCGAAGGCGTACCGGTTGAGGTGCTTCCCCGGGGCCGATTGGCGGCCCTACGACTGGTGTTAAATCCGTGAGCAGAGGATGCGCTTTTCCACTCGAATGTGTACTTTATTTGCCCTCACATTCTAATTCAATCCCCCCATCATGACGGAATTTCAGGCCCTCGCCAAAATGATCGACCACTCGCTGCTGCATCCCACCATGACCGATGCGCAGCTGCGGGAGGGGTGTGCCCTGGCCCGGCACTATGATGTCGCCTCGGTCTGCATCAAACCCTATGCGGTGAAAATGGCCGTAGAATTGCTGGCCGGCAGCGATGTGCTGGTGGGCACGGTCATCGGCTTTCCCCACGGTAACAGCAGCATCGATATCAAGGTCGCCGAGACCGAAGCTGCCTGCGCCGATGGGGCGGTCGAGATCGACATGGTGGTCAATGTCGGCAAGGTCCTCAGTGAAGACTGGGACTATGTCACCGCCGAGATCAAGTCGGTGGTGGAAGTCACCCATGCCCATGGAGCCATCTTGAAGGTCATCTTTGAAAACGACTTCCTGCCGGAAGACACCTACAAGATTCGCCTCTGCGAGATCTGTAGCGACCTGGGGGTGGATTTTGTCAAAACCTCGACCGGCTATGGCTTTGTAAAAGGCGCCGACGGGAAGTACAGTTATCAGGGGGCCACCGAGCACGATGTGGCCCTCATGCGCAAGCATAGTGCCCCTTCGGTGCAGGTCAAGGCGGCCGGTGGCGTGCGGGACCTGGATGGTCTGCTCAGAGTGCGGGAACTCGGGGCGACTCGTCTGGGTGCAAGTGCCACCCAGGCCATCCTGGAGGCGGCCCGCGAGCGCTTTGGCGGGCCGGAAGGCCCGGCCCCGGAGACAAGTGGCGATACCCCGGGGTACTAGTGCTTTGTCAAGTACCGAATGAAGGGTGATCGCTGCATCTTTTTCCGCATCTCTGCGTTGAAAAATGCCTCGTTTGGCCCGCCAAACTTCCCGGCTTGCCGGGA
>RFHL01001225.1 GCA_003696875.1 Bacteroidota bacterium
GCCCGGAGCAGCCCGGCCCCGAGTCGGTGCGGATGCGCCGACTCGGGGACACGCCCTACCCTTGCGCCTCCTGGTATACCTCCCAGCCCCGCTCGATCACTTCCTGGATGCTGGGTTCGGTGAGGAGAAAATCGCGCACGGGCCAGTTGACGCCCAGGAAAGCGGAGACCTCGTCCTCAAACTCGACCATGCTCATGGAGTCGATGCCGTAGGCAGAGATAGGGTCCTGCAGGTCGATGTCGCCCGGGCGGAGGTGGAGCTTGGCTTGCATCCAATTCTGCACCCAACTGGCGAGGGCCTCGGTGGTGAGTTGAGGTGGGGGCGTTTGCCCTGGGGCGTCGGTGGCTTCGGCAGGCTGGATCCACTGGGCCTCAATCGGGAGCTGGCCTTGTAGCCAGGCCTGACGGGTGGCGCTGCGCTGGACTTTGCCGCTGGAGGTCTTGGGCAGGGTGCGCCGGCGGATGAGGGCAATGGCGTGTGGTTGGAGTTCGTGTACCTCGCCCAGGGCCTGCCGGATCGCCTGGAAGAGGGTCTCGGCCGGGTGCTGGCGGAGGCTGCCGCGCTCGATTTCCTGGACGATGACAAGTTGTTCGCTGCCGTTCTGGTCGTGGGCAAAGGCGGCCCCACCGCCTGCGAGGAAGGCGGGATGCGCCTGCTCGACGGTCTGCTCGATGTCGGGAGGGTAGTGGTTGCGGCCGCGGACGATAATGAGGTCCTTGAGGCGGGCGGTAAGGTAGAGGTGGCCGTCGAGGCAGAAACCGAGGTCGCCGGTCCGAAGCCAGCCGGAGGCAGCCGCATCGGATAGGGGGGCACGAAAGGTGTCGGCACTTAGCGCAGGGCGAGCCCAGTAGCCGTCACAGACGGAGGTCCCGCTTACCCATACCTCGCCCACCTGCCCGTCGGGCAGGGCTTGCTGGCGGTCAGGGTCTACGATCTGGAGCTGGAGGCCGGGGCCGGTATGGCCACAGCTGACCAGGGCCTGGGTTTCGGGGGTGGCGCTGGCGGCGGGCACCGCCTGCCCTTGCTGGAGCCGGAGGCGGTCTACGTGTAGCTGCCGGGCGATGGCGGTGGCGGGCTCGCCCGTGACCATGAGCGTAGTCTCGGCCATGCCGTAGCAGGGCATGAAGGCGGTAGATCGGAATCCGGCGGAGGCAACATGCTGCTCAAAAGCCGCCAGGGTGGCGGCCCGGACCGGCTCGGCCCCGTTGAAGGCGACGCGCCAGGCACTGAGGTCGAGGCTGGCGAGATCGTCCTGGGGGATCTTGCTCACGCAGAGGTCGTAGGCAAAGTTGGGGCCGCCGCTGATGTTGGCGCGGTAGCGGCTGATGGCGCTGAGCCAGCGGAGGGGACTCTGGATGAAGGCCAGGGGCGTCATGATATAGACACAGCCGCCCTGATAGGCGGGATAGAGGCCGGTGCCGATGAGGCCCATGTCATGAAACAGGGGGAGCCAGGTGACGACGATGGCCGGCCCGCTGGGTGGGGCCATGAAGTGGTCGATGATGGCTTCGTTGGCGAGGAGGTTGCCGTGGGTGACGCGCACCCCCTTGGGCTGGCCGGTAGAGCCGGAGGTGTATTGCAGGAAGGCCAGGCTGTGGCCGTTAATGTCAGGGGCGGCCCATTGACTGGCGGCTTCGGGGGCGATGTCGTCGAGGACGAGTTGCTGCATGTCGAGGCTGCCGAGCGCCTCGGGCATCTGGTGCTCCAGGCTGGAGAGTATGTTGCGGTTGGTGAGGCAGAGGCGAGGCTGGCAGTCGGCGATGATGGCCTGGATGCGGCCCCATTGCTTGCCCATCTGCGGGGGATAGACGGGCACGGCGATGACGCCGGCGTATAGGCAACCCCAGAAGGCGGCGAGGTAGTCGATGCCGGAGGGAAAGAGGAGCAGGGCGCGCTCGCCGGCGAGACCGGCTTGCTGGAGCCGGGCCGCCAGGGCCCGGGCGCGACTGTCCATCTCGGCATAGGTATAGGACTCCGTCAGCGTCTCGCCTTTTTCGAGAAAAAGGTAAAGCGGATCGTCAGGCTGGGCCTGGGCCCGGA
>RFHL01001226.1 GCA_003696875.1 Bacteroidota bacterium
CGATGCGGCGGGCATAGATGGCGCGCCGGGGCTCGTCGAGATGCTTCCACTCGCGGAAGAAGATGGCGGCGGCCTGCCGGTGCCGCAGCACGACGGCGACATGGGCCTCCAGCATGGCTTGCAGGCGAGCGGCGGAGTGGGCGGCGCTGGCGGCGACGGGCTCTACGGCGGCGAAGAAGTCATCGGCGCAGCGCTGGGCGATGGCCCAGAGCATGTCTTCCTTGGAGCGGTAGTGGCTGTAGAGGCTGGCGGGGCGAATGGCGAGCTCGTCGGCGAGGTCGCGCATGGAGGCCGAGGCGTAGCCTTTGCGGCTAAACAACTCGGTGGCGGCCGCCAAGATGGCGGCTTGGCGCGGGCTCAAGACGGGGGCAACAGACAGGGGCATATGCTGGCTTAACGTAAGCTACCTAACGTTTGTTAGGCAAGATAGCCGCCGAAGGCGAATTTTGCAACTGCGGCCCTGGGGCCGCACGCGACGGGGTGCGATGGCCGGGCGGGGCGATAGGGATGCGAAGGGGAAGTCCGGAACGAAGTGGAGGACCGAAGCGAAGCGGAGCCCGGAGCAGCCCGACCCCGGAGGGCGCAGGCGCGCCCTCCGGGGGATCGCCCATATTGAGAGGCGAGATATTGAGAGGCGAGACCGCAATGCTGCGAGACGAAGAAAGGGCCATGTCGGGAGGCGAGACCGGGAGGCTGCGAGACGAAGAAAGGGCCATGTCGGGAGGCGAGACCGGGAGGCTGCGAGACGGGAACGGGAGAACTGCTTTTGGCGGAGGAAATGCTTGTGGCTCCCCAACCTTTTGGGGGAATCGGGGTATATGCTAAGGCCCTGTGGGGCGCTTCCCCCCTCATTCGGCTTCTTTTATGATGTCTTGCCCTGGCTACAGTTGTGCTGCCGGGGCGCTTACTTTTTTGGGTCATGGCATTGCTCAAGAATCCGCTGGTGTACTACCGGGAGGCCTTTGCGGGGCTGTCGCGGGAAATCTGGCTGCTGTCGCTGGTATCGCTCATCAACCGTAGCGGGGCGATGGTGTTGCCCTTCCTGACGGTGTATCTGACGCATCAGCTCCACTTCAGCCTCACCGATGCGGGCTGGATCATGTCGGCTTTTGGCGCGGGGTCTATCGTGGGGAGTTTTTTGGGGGGGCAGTTGAGTGACCGGCTGGGCTACTACCGGGTGGTGCTCTACAGCCTGCTCAGTAGCGGGGTGATGTTTCTGCTGCTCACGCAGGTGTCGGGTTTTGGGGGCTTTGCGGGGGGCATCTTCCTGACGAGCTTGCTGGCCGATGCTTTCCGACCGGCCTCGATGGTGGCGGTGACGGCCTACAGCCGGCCGGAGAACCGGGCGCGGTCTATCGGACTGATTCGCCTGGCGATCAACCTGGGCTTCTCGGTGGGACCGGCTTTGGGGGGCTTTCTGGCGGGCCACTATGGCTATCAGTGGCTTTTTGTGATCGATGGGCTGACGTGTATCGGGGCGGGCTTCTTCTTCTGGCGGGCGCTGCCGCCGCGCCCGGCGGCGGATGGGATCGAAAAACCAGTCCCGGCTCCGGGGGCCCGGCGGGCGGTGTACCGCGACGGCGTCTTTGGGTTTTTCCTGCTGATCCAGCTGCTGACGACGCTGGTTTTCATGCAGGTCTTCAGCACGGTGCCGGTGTATTTCAAGGGTGAAATGGGCCTGAGCGAGTCGGGCCTGGGCCTGCTGATGGCAGTCAACGGGATCCTGATCGTGCTTATCGAGATGCCGCTGATCATGATCCTAGAGCGCTACCTGGGCACGGCAGCCCTGGTGGGCCTGGGGGCGGCGCTGATCGGCCTGGGCTACCTGGGCTTGCTGCTGCCAGGCGGGGCCTGGAGCGTGGGGCTGGTCTTCATCGCCGGCATCACAGTGGGGGAAATGATCAATTTCCCTTTCAGCAACAACTTTGCGATGGGCCGGGGGCCGGAGGGTGGCCAAGGGGCTTACCTGGGGCTCTACACCATGAGTTTTTCGCTGGCGCACATCCTATCCCCCTTGCTGGGGACCTATATCGCGGCGCATGGTAGTTTTGACCTGTTGTGGCTGCTGGGCGGGGCCTTGGCGATCCTCGCCGGGGCTGGCGCCATGCTGCTGCGACGGCATACGGGATGATCGTTTTGCGTATTGCGTGCAGGGCTTAGGGTGACCCTCACACCCAGACCGCAAACACCCGCTTGCCCTGGTGGTCGATCCACTCCTGCCGGTGGCTTTTCTCCTTTTCCCCCTCAAAAATGACGAGATAGCC
>RFHL01001227.1 GCA_003696875.1 Bacteroidota bacterium
ATGTAGGACAGGTCGCGACCTATCCCTACGACCCCATCGCTCTCATGTCATGCTGAGGGAACCGAAGCATCCCATGGAAAGCATCGCCGCAGGCGCGTGTCAAACGGGATGCTTCACTGCGTTCAGCATGACACCCTACGGGTGGTAGCGGCAAGATGTAGGACAGGTCGCGACCTGTCCCTACGTGCCCCCATTTTTCTCATGTCATGCTGAGGGAACCGAAGCATCTCATGGGTGCATGCGCCGCAGGCGATGACCTCACCCTAGCACAAAAAAACAGGCCAAAGAACGATTCTTTCCCCTTTCTCTAGGAAAGCCTGAAAGTAACAAGCCCGCCGGAAACATCCCGCTTCTGGCCAGAAAATCTGGCCTGCAAGCAAGATTTTACTCGATTTCCCGGGTCTTCAGCGCCGTGGCAGGATTGCCCCGGTAAATGGTGTAAGGACGCATATCCTGCGTCATCACCGAGCCGGCGCTCAGCACCGCATGGCTACCCGCCCGCACGCCCGGCCCCACCAGGCTTTGGGCCCCGATCCAGACGCCCGCATCCAGCTTGATGGGCGCGATCATCAGGTCAAAGGTAGGCTTGCGATAGTTGTGATTCCCGGTAAGCAGCATGGCCCCCTGCGACAGACATACGTGGTCCCCTAGGACCACTTCATCCAGGTTGTCGATCCAAACCCGTTCCCCAATCCACACATGATCCCCCACCGAGAGGCGCCAGGGATATTTGATGTTCACCGCCGGCTTGATGATCACCCCTTGTCCGATCTTCGCCCCGAAGATCCGCAGCCACCAGACTTTGAGGCCACTAAGTGGATTGAGGGGATTGATGAAAAAGAGCGCGTTGACGACGTACCAGAGCAACCGCCGGAGGCGGCCGCCGCCGGGATCGTACCAGCTGTTGTCGTAGACAGAGAGGTCGGTGGTGGCGGGACTAGCGGGCATATTCCTTGCGGTAAGCATCAATCATGTCCATCAGGGTCTGGGCCCAGGTGGCGGGGGTAATGGTTTGCGCCAGTTGGCGGCTGTGGGTGCCCATGGCCGCCAACCGCTCCGGTTGCATTTGAAAGAGCCGCTCCAGAGCGGCTTGCAGGTCCGGGATCTGACCGGCCTGGAACAACCATCCGTTTTGGCCGTGCGTCAGGAAGGCATCTCCCGCGCCGCAGGCATCAGAAACCAGTAAGGGCAAGCCAGCGGCGGCGGCTTCGTGCAGGGCCACACCCCAGGGTTCTTCCCGGCTGGGGAGGACAAAGGCGGTCGCCTGCGCCAGCAGGGCCGAGAGATCCTCCGGCTGCACAAAGTCCTGATGAATCACCTTGGGGTGATCCGGGATGGGGACGCTGCCGTCGGCTTTGCCGACGAGTTGCAGGCGCCAGGACGTGCGGTCGGCCAGGGGCAGAAAGGCCTCCAGCAGGTCCCCGATGCCTTTGTGGGCCATGATGCGGCCCAGATAGAGCAGGGTAGGGGCGGATTGGGAAAAATCGGGCTGCGCCGCCAGAAAGCGGTCGGTATCGGCGCTGTAGTAGCC
>RFHL01000109.1 GCA_003696875.1 Bacteroidota bacterium
ATATATATATAATTATATGTGTATAAGTAGCAAATCCCGCAAGGACATTGCGGGTTTGTTTGGTCGTATTTGTGGCCTTTTGTACAGGTATTGCCATCCGGGGATGGCAGGGAACTAAATTGGGAGGACAACGAGCAGAGGGGTGGTTGGGAAGGAGCAAGGAACGTACCCGGGCAGGCCCGGGCAACAGCTTGAACAAGAGGATGCCGGATCTGCCCTTCGGGGCTCGGCACCTCAGGAATATACCAATATTCACGAATATTATCTATGATAGATGACTCTGAAATCGATATTTTCGGTAATAGTATTTTTTGTATACTTGTTTTGAATATCTGGGCCTTTTTTAAGCAATTGATATAAAGGTGGTTATGATCTTGTTTTTGCACCGATATAATGATTCTGGCGGATGATAGTTGGATTTTGGAAAGGGTTTTCTGATATCAGATTTTTCTGAAACTATTTTTGCATTTGAATCTGAACGCCCGCGCCGGGGGCGGTTCCGACCGCCTGTAAGCGATAGGTGAAGCTTAGCATGACGTACCTTCCTAAAGAGCGCACCCGTTGCTCTTCGATATAATTGAGGCTGGTGGTGCGGGAAACCCCCTGGTTCCGGTTTAGCAGGTCAAAAGCGCTCAGGCGTAATTCGGCCCGCTCATCCTGGAGAAAGTAGTGGGACAGAGCCGCCTCCCAAAGTGGGATGGTCTGGCGCTCGGCAAAGGCATCGCCGGCAAAATGCCGTACCTCCAGGCGGGAGGAAAGCCGCCAGCGTTTGCCGGCCTTGATGCGCAGATCGGCGAAATAACGATGGTTGAGGAAGGTTTGATTTAATTCCGGCGCCTCGGCATAATTGGTATGGTTCAGGCGCAGATCTGCACCCAGGGCGATGTCAAGTACCTTTTTGTTCCGGTTTTCGATTTGGAAGGTGCCGCCGCTCTGCCAGCGGCTGACCAGGGTTGGGGCCCCATTGACCCAGAGCCAGCTGCGCAGGTAGCTGAGCCGGGGGCTCAGACTCAGCCGGCTACGCAGCGCATACGGCGCCGCGCCCAGCGAGCCCATGAGCTGGACCAGCCATTCCCCGTCTACATTGACGGGCCGAACCTGCTGCCGGAAGAGGCTGTCGAGGGTCACTGCCTGGGCAATCCGGTAGGCGGTGTACAGGCCCGTCAGGGCCAGAAAAGCGTGGGTATGATGATACTGGCTGAAGGCGGTGTACCGCCAGTTGAGTTGGTGCTGGTACTCAGCCCGGAGTTCGGGGTTGCCCACGTACACCCGCAACGGATCACGATTATCTACCAATGGCTGCAATTGGGTCAGGCTCGGGGGACGCACCTGGGTCTGATAGTCCATGAAAAGCTGTCGGCTGCTGGAGAAGCGCATGTGGGCGTGCAGCTGCGGGAGCAGATTGAGCAAAGGCAGGAAGAGGCTGGTGTCGGCCTGGATCAGGTCGCCCCGGAGCGCGGCGCGCTCCAGATCTAGCCCGCCTTGCAGGTTGAGGTGGCGTCCCTTCCAGCGCAGGTTCAGGCCGGCCTGCTGTTGCGTATAGCCCCGGCGGTAGTGGTTGCTTAGCGCATCCAACAGCCGGCCCTCTGGGCTGGCCGGGTCCAGGTAGTCGTAGGTCCACTGCTGGACCTCATCGCCCCAGTAGGCCTGGCGCAGGGAAAATCCGAGCCAGGTACGAGCTCCTAAAGGCTCGGTATAGCTGAGCCGGAGACCATAATTCCCGCTCAGAAGCGCCTGGGTTTGGGACTGGGCCAGGCTGTCGGTCTTGGGTAGGTGATTGATAGCCAGCTGGTTCAGGGCATCCAGCTGGCCTTGCTGCTGCCGGTGCTGTAGCGTTCCCTTCAGGCTGGCGCTCAGGGTGCGGCCGGGCTTGGCGAGGCGCTGCATATAGCCCAACTCGGCCCCGCCTTGCCATTGTTTTCCTTCGGCGGCGCTCTGCCGCCGGCTGAGGGTTTCGAGCTCTCGGGCGATATCATAGGTCAGGCGCTCGCTCCAGGCGTCGCTTTGCCCTCCCTGCCAGCCCAGCCGGGTGCGCAGGCTGAGTTGGCGGGTGGAGTCGAAGCGGTGCCGGAGCAGGCTGTTCAGGCGGTGAATCTGGCTCTGCCGGTTTTCCTGCTCGTCCTCGGTCGAGGGAAAGAGGGCATCTCCCAGAAAATTTTCCCGGTACAGGCTTCGTTCGGCTTCTTCGCGGATATCACTCAGCATATAGCTCGATTGCCAGTCGGTCCGGCTGCTGGGGGACAGGTTGAGGTTGAGGCCGCCCGCTCCGCTACGGACAAACCCATCGCGGAGCCCTTCGTCCAGCGGTATGCCGTCGGCCTCATCCACGCCGAGGCCGGATCATGCCGCCGCTGCCCAGCATCTGCAGCCCGCCCATGAAGTCCATATATTCCC
>RFHL01000110.1 GCA_003696875.1 Bacteroidota bacterium
GCAGGGTGGTCTCGATGTCGCCCCGCCAGACGTGGTAGCGCTCGCCCGGCCAGAAACTACCACCGTAGAGGCTCTCCTTGCGGGAGTGCCAAACGCTGTCGAGGGCATAGGGCAGGCCACGCACCTGCCGCAGGTGGATCAGGCTCAGCTTGTCCGCCAGCGAGTAATAGCGGCGGTTCTCCAGCTTCTCGATCAGGGTATCGAGGCGGGCGGGGCTGCCCAGGCGGTGCAGCAGCCAGAGGCGGCGCGGGGAGACCACACTGGTGTCGGCAAAGGCATCGAGCAGCAGGCGCTGCCGGAGGGAGGCCTCGTCCAGGTCCACGGCAAATCCCGCCGCTTGGGCGGCTTGCAGGGCCTCCAGCACATGCAGGCTGATCCAGTCCGAGCTGTGGCCACCGGGCCACCAGCCCCAGAGGCCCTCCTCATTGCGGCCCTTTTCCAGGCGGCGCACCTGCTCCCGGATGGGGCCCGACCATGGGTCCTCCCGCCCGAGTAGGGAGTCGATCCGGCGGGCCAGCACGAAGGCCTTGAGCTTGGAGGCGAGTTGCTCGTGGCAGCCGTAGGGGTAGCGGTGCAGGTAGCCGATCTCCTCCCCGGCCAGGTCGAGCAGGCTGGCCTGGGCGGAGAGTTGCACCTCGGCCCGCCGGTCAAAGGTCCAGCTGACGGCGCTGTCGCGGCTCAGCACGGCAAAGTAGCCGGCCGTCTCCCGATCCCCGCGCGGGTAGAGGGGCAGGTCGCGGCTTTCGCCGTCGTAGTAGCCGTCGGCGGGGCGGTCGAGGCGGAAGGTGAGCGATACCGAGTCCCGCCCCGCCGGGGCGATCAGGGGCAGGGTGTCTACCTGGCTGTAGCGGAGGCCCCGCTCGGCTTCCCAGAGGAGGCTGTCGCCCAGCCGCAGGCTGAGGGCCACCTGCATGCTGTCGTCGCCGTAGTTCTGGGCTTTGGTGACCACCGTGGCGCTGTCGCCGGCCACCAGGAAGCGGGGCAGCGCGAGTTGCGCCAGCAGGGGTTTGTAGGCGCGTATGCTACGCTCAGCCTGCCCGGTGCGGCCGCTCTGGGGGTCCCAGGCGTGGAAGAAGCTGCGCCAGCGGGTGACGTCGTCGGGAAACCTGACCGTGAGGCGGGCCTGACCCTGGGCGTCGGTGCGCAGGTCGGGCCGCCAGAAGGCCGCGTCGCGAAAGTCGGTGCGCAGGGAGGCTTGGAGGGCGGGCATGCCGGGTGGGGAATTGGAAAAGCGATTGGGCGCTTCGGCTTCGGGCTGCGGCTCGGGGGCTTCCATAGGCACCTCGGCGGCGGCACGCTTGGCGCGTTCTCGTTCCCGAATGCCGGCCACCTGGCCGGCCATGGCCTCGGCCTCTACGAAGGCGAATTCGCGGGACTCCAGGACCAATTCCCGTCCCACGACGACCACCTCTTCCAGCATCATATCAGAGGGTAAGAGGGAAATATCCCCGCCTGGCCCGGTGCTCAGGTCAATCTCCCGGCTTTCGTAGCCGATATACTGGATAAGCAGGATGCCGCCGGGGGGAACCCGCAGGCGGTAGTAGCCTTCCAGGTCGCTAAAGGTGCCGACCTGGGTACCCTTGACCAGGATGCTGGCTCCGGGTAGGGGCTCACCCATTTCGTCCCGGACATAGCCCTCGGCAATGTCGGTGAACGTATCGGGTATGGGCGTTGTAGCGGGGGAGGAGACGGGGGTAGGACTTGCCTTGGCAGAAGTAGGTAGCCGCAGATAAGCCGCCCGCAGGCTGCTATCGGCCCGGATGATCCGTCCCTCCCGGCCGCTGTAGTAGGTGTGCCCATTGACCCGAACCTGCAGGCTATCGAGTTGGAAGAAGGTGCTGTCATTGAGCCAGCCGCGATATTGGTACCAGCCGGCGGGTAGCTGATAAAAGGTCCGGTCCTGGCCGGGATGACGACGCAGCGGAAGGTTGCGCCCGCTCAGTTGGCCTTCTTCAAAGCGCAGGCTGTCGGCGAGGCGGAGGTGCAGGCTGCCAAAGCCGGGGGAGGTGCGGCGAGGCACCTCATAGCGTTTCCGTAGCTGGGTGGCCTGTTCGCGGGCCAGCCATTCCGCCCGCAGCTGATCGGCGGTGCGCAGGCTGTCGCGCCCCTGCGCTTGCCAACGCCGGGCGGCAGCGGTTCCGGCTTGGGGGGTGCGGTTTGGATGAGACAGGACCTCCGGCGCCTGTACGTCGGTGGTACGCATTTTGGCCAGCTTTTCGGAAAATTCGTAGCGGAAGCCCGGCTCGTGGTTCAGGTCGAGGACATAATGGCCCAGGCGCTCGAAGTGGAAAGGCCCCGGCCGTACCGGCCCGAACAGCCCTGTCTGCTGGTAGCGGTAGCGTGAGGTCAGCTGTACCGGGAAGAGGGAATTACCTTGCAGGATAAACCCCTCACCGGGGGGATCTACGCGATGCAGGGGAAATAAATAGGGGCGAATCCGCGCCCGCTCGGTCTCAAGCAGGCGGTTGCCCCGCCGCAGCACGCTCTTGTGGGGGTGATAACCGTAGAGATCGGCCACGAGGAGGAGTTTATGCCCCTGGGGTACCCAGACGCTGTCCAGCCGGACTTCGTATTCCGCCGTGCGCAGCACCACCTGGTTGTAGCCCGCCGGGGCGGAGAAACTGTAGCTGCCGCTGCCCTGGGTAAAGGAGAAATAGACGGGCACCTCGTTGAGGTAGATAATATGGGCCGGCAGTTGTTCGCCCTGGGCGAACACAAAGGGCGCGATTTGCGTGAGGCTGTCCGGGGCCAGCCAGCTGCGGCGGGCGATGCCGCTGTCGGGCCGGGTAAAACGGTAGAATGTCAGGCTGTCCAGGCCGAAGCGGCTGCGCCAATAGGCGTAGTCCAGGCGGGGATAATCGGGCGCGACCAGGGTCTCGGTTTCGAAGCGGTTGTACACCTGCCGGCCCGCCTTGCGCTTGACCGGAGCCTGCGGCAGCTTGGGGGGCACATAGCCCGGAAAGGAAGCCGTGAGCGCATAGGCGCTCAGGTCGGCCTCGGCCACGGGGCGGCCCTCCTCGTCGGTGAGGCGCACGGCGTAGGTGGCCTCCTGGCCCGGATAGACCTGCTCGGGGC
>RFHL01001228.1 GCA_003696875.1 Bacteroidota bacterium
CACCAGCAGCCCCACCACCAGACTGCCCAGAATCATCACCACCGAGCCATTGGTAAAGGCCTCCTTGAGCACCGAGGCCCCGCTCCCGGCCGGACCACTGTCCTCGCTGGGCTTGTTGAAGGCCCGCACCAGGGCCACCCCCACGATGATGGCCGGGCTCTCCATCAGGGCCATCGCTGCCACCATATGCCCTCCAAAAGGCACCTGAGACGCCTGCAAAAAGGCCGTCGCCGTCACAAAGGTCACCGCACTCACCGACCCATAGGTCGCCGCGATCGCCCCCGCATTGGCCACGCCCACGCGCCTACGTAGCACAACAAATGTATAGAGCGGCACGACCAGCGCCGCTCCGATCGCCAGCCCCAGGCTGACCAGTACCTCCTGGCTCAGGCCGCTATGGGCCAGCTCGGCCCCGCCCTTGAAACCAATGGCCATCAGTAAATACAGGGACAGAAAGCGCGCCACCGGCCCCGGAATCTCCAGATCCGACCGGATCAGCACCGCCACCAACCCCAGTAGAAAAAACAGGATCGGTGGACTCATCAGATTTGAAAGAAGCGGACTGTCAAACATCGCATCTTCTGGTAAGGTTCGCAGAAAAGCAGCAGGTTGTGTAACAGGCGACGGATCGAACCTGGAGGGAAGAAAAGGTCTCGGCTCTCCTGTCCCATCATCTCGGCTCTCAGTCGGGCATGCCGGCACTCGCCCCCGCAGGGGGCTCCCGCCGTCGGGCTCCTCTGGGCTCTCCCTTCGGGATCGGTCCTCCCCCTCTGGCCAGCCCCTCTGCCCCCGGACCCCCGGCAAAGCCGGGGCCCGCCGGAGCCCTCATGCCGCCGCTATCCATCCCTGCAGATACATCGGCCCGGGCCGAAACTGGCGGCAAAGGTAATAGCCATGCTATGAAAACCTAAAGAAAAGCTACTCTTTTTCCGCCTGCCGTTCCAGGAAGGCGTGAATGGCGGTGCGCTCCGGCGCCGAGGGCTGCGCGCCCAACTTGGTGACAGACAGGGCCGAAGCCGCCGAGGCAAAGCGCACCGCCTCCATGAGCGGCAGGTCGCGGGACAGGGCCACCGACAAGCTGCCGCAGAAGACATCCCCCGCGGCGGTGCTGTCGACCGCGGTCACCAGAAAGGCCGGTAAGAGGGCTTCTTCCTCTTCACTCAGTACATAGGTTCCTTCGGTTCCCAGCGTGACAATCACGATGTGAGGCCCTTGCGCCCGCAGTAGGCGGGCCGCCGCCGCCGCATCGGCGGCACTGGCTACAGGGGCGTGCCCGCTCAGCATCTCAGCCTCAATGCGATTCACCACCAGAATATGCACCTTGGCCAGGGTCTCGGGATCCAGCGGCCGGGCAGGGGCCGGATTGAGCAGAACGGGCACCCCCTGCGCATGGGCGAGCGCCACGGCCGCCTGCACGCTAGGGTAGGGGACCTCCAACTGCACCAGGGCCATTTTGGCCCCTTCCAGGGCATCCACCGCCTGCGCGATGCGCTCCGGGCTCAGCTCATTGTTGGCCCCGGGTGCCACCGAGATGGCATTTTCCCCGTCTTCGCTCACATTGATCAGGGCCACCCCGGTGGGGTGCTGTTCAATCTGATAGACATAGGTGATGTCAATGTTTTCGCCCAGATAGGCCGCGATGGCACTTTGGCCCAGGAGGTCGGCGCCCACGGCCGCCACAAAGGTCACCCGCCCGCCCGCGCGGGAGGCCGCCACCGCCTGATTGGCGCCCTTGCCGCCCTGTACGCGCTTGAAGGTCCCCCCCCGGACCGTCTCGCCCGGACGGGGCAGATGAGGTACCTTAACCACCATATCAATGTTGGCACTGCCAAAAACGACGATGTGCGGAGAGTCAGGCATATGGGCGAATCGGAGGAGGTCTGAAAAGGCGGGAAAAAGAGCGTGCTTCCTGCAGCCAAGATACGAAACAAAATCATGTGCGGAACACCTGATGTCTTATCTGCACATCCTGATTCGTCTTACCCCCTCGCACCGCCTTGGGCTCGCTTCCGGGATCATTGCGGGGCGCATCCCGCCATTCGGCCGGAAGGATACAGCGGGGGGAAGGCCTCTGTACGTCCACACGTGTAAAGGGACGCCCCACTTCGCCAGCCATGTCTTCAGATCTCTATCCAGGCGATCCAATGCCCGGGGCCCGGAGCCTGTAAAAAGATAGTATCCTGGGGCGGCCGCAACTTGCCTTCCTGCCATTGACCCGTAAGCACCTCCAGCCAGCGCAAGCGTTGGGCGGCCGGGGCCTTTAGCCTGACCTCTCCGCCCGCCGGGAAATAGACGACATAGGCCTTGCCCTCGCGGGCCCGGCAATAAGCCTCATTTTCCGCTCGCTCGCTCAGCAGGTCCTGCCGGGGGAGCATCTCAAAGAAGGGCAGGCTGTCGGTGAGCGTGCGCAGGCTGCGGATCACCTGCCAGGCGGTGTCGTTCAGTCCCTGGCCGGAGGTCGGGCGGTGGAAGCGGGTGCTTGCTGCGCCGAAAAACACATTGCGAATGTATGCCTGTATGGCATCCTCGGTCGTCTGATGGCGACCGCCATCGTTGCCATAGACCTTGACATTGGTCAGGGGTCTGAGCTGACCCTGCCGGCGCAACCGTTCGATCTGGGCCATCCCCTGATCCCAGTGTGCCTGCCCGGTATTGTGGTTGTTTTGGGAGATGTCCACAAAAGCGTAGGTCTCGGGATGGTCAAAGGTCTCCCGGTGAAACACATGATTGAGGTCCCAGGGGTCCCACATCTCGGTGCAGAGGGCGTTCTTGCCCGCTTCGGCGGCCTTTTTCTGGATGTAGGTCGCCCAAAAGCGGCCCCAGGCGGCCGTGACAGAGGTCTCATTGTCCATGCAATAGAGGACGTGGTCATACCGCAGGCTGTGGGCCAGCAGGGTATCGACAAAGGCCTGCTGGTAGCGCAGCAGGGTGGCATTAGGGCGGTCGAGCAGGGGCACCGACCGGAAAAAGGGGTTTTCCGTCCGGGTGGGATGCGAGGGGACCCGCGTAGACAGGCCCGAGCGGGCCGAGTCGTAGTTGATGTTGTTGGCCGGGTTGAAGGGGTTTTCCTGCCACGGCTCCCGGTAAAAATCGAAGGTGGCCCAAACCTCCAACTGCACCACGATGTCGCGGGCATGCGTCGCCGCCAGAAAGCCCTCAAAGCGGGCCCAATAGGCGCTGTCCATGCGGCGCAGGTCATACAGCCCGTCCGCCTGCCGGAAAAATGGCCAGCGGTTGCCCGGGTCGCGGGACGACATCGTATTGCGCACGTAGTTGCCCCCGGCCGCCTGCAGGCGGTCGAGATGGGGAATCAGGCTGTCCAGCTGAAAGAGGTTGTCTTCCACTGAGCCCCCGAGCAGCAGGGTGGGCTTGCCCCGGAAGCGAAAATACTGGGGGTAGGTGAGGCTCACCCGCAGGCCAGGGGCCGCTTCGCGCAGCGAAGCGGGAGGCTGGCAGGCGAGGAATCCAAGCCATAACAGAACAATCAGCGCGAGACGAGGCATAGGCTTTTTCATCCATAGAGCATTTTTCCCCGTTTCCTACCATCCTGCGCTGGGGGGTATGCCAGGCTGGCTTAGGTTTTGGAGCGACTTCCGCGATACCATGCGCCACCGGCGAGGAGGAAGAGGAGCAGAAACCCGATGAGGCCACCCCAGATCCAGCGCCTGCGCGCTTTTTGCGCAAAGTGCAGCGGCTGGGTGCTGCCGGTGAGGGTATAGCCCGCCCAGTAAAAGGGATGGGCATGCAGCTCGTCGGCCTGCTGCAGGTAGCGCCGCTTGGCGCGGCTGAGGGCGGAGGCCTTGTCGAGGCCCGCTTCCAGGCCGCTCATGAAGTCGATCATGAGATCGGCCGAACTGGCATCGGGCACCGGCCAGTGGGTGGTGAGCACGCTCCTCGCCCCGGCAAAGCGGAAGGCATGGGCAAAGTTGAGGACGCCTTCGCCCTCAGCGTATCGGCCGGCGCCGGTCTCACAGGCGCTGAGGATGGCCAGTTCACAGTCGAGCTCCAGGCCGTAGATTTCCCGGCCGAAGAGGAAGCCGTCGTTGGGGTCGAGGGGCCCGGTCGGGACCTGCTGATTAAGGGCGATGCGTGACTCCAGCGGGCTGAGGGGATGCGCCACCCCGTGGGTGGCGAGATGGAGGATGTCGTAGTCGCCGGCCAGGGCGCGGAAGCGGTCCTCGCGGGCCTCCGCATCGGTGACCACCTCGGCGCCGAGGGCCTCGGCGGCAAAGGCGACTTCCCGCTTGGCGCCCGGCAGGGGCGCGAGCGCGCGCCGGGTGAGGTCCATTTCGCGTAGCACGGCCACGCTGCTGTCCAGCCCGAAGTCGGGCAGGAAGCTGAGCATGCCCTCGACCTCGGCCGGGCCTTCGGCCTGGGCTTCCAGGTAGCTGCGGGCCGAGTAGGCATAGCTGATGTCCAGGTGGTTGACCAGGTAATCCAGGCCGCGGTAGAGGCCGCGGTGGTCAGGCCCGGGCAGGCTGCGCAGCAGCAGGTCAAAGGGGATTTGCCCCAGCTCGCCATCCGGCACGATCACCAGCCGCGGCTGGGTGAGGAGCTGTTCCCGGCCTCCGAAGATCAGCTTGTATACCTCATGTGACCAATGGCAAAAGCCCGCAAAGACCGCCGGGTCGGTGGGGTTAGGATGGTGGAGGTAGTGGAGGAGGGAGTCA